>DQYM01000041.1 GCA_011040545.1 Candidatus Bathyarchaeota archaeon
AGCTCTATGGCTGGCCCAAGCTCAGGGCCACCGAGGGAGAGGATGGCCTGAAGCCTAGCCCTACGTGGATCTAGGCCATCAAGTGTGATACGGGGGTCCCCACGTAGCTCCGATCTGATGAGCCTCAAACAGGAGCGCACGTAGGATGGGCTTGCCATTCCTAGCCACTGGAATGGCGTCCAGGGCTTTGGGACGAGGGGGTTTATGCTCAGGTGGACGCACCTAGGCCCAAAGCCGAGGTCAGCTACCTGCTTAGCTAGCCTAGCTATGGCCCTTATGTCGTCCTTAGTTTCACCTAGTAGGCCAATTATGAAGTACAGCTTCACGGCCACGAGGCCAGCTGAGAGGGCCATCCTACAGGCATCTAGGACCTGCTCATCATCTACTGGCTTATTTATAACCGACCTAAGCCTTGGCGTTGGACCATCTGGGGCTATCGTAAGCCTCCTCTGCCCTCCCCTGGCTAGCAGTGAGGCGAGGTCCTCGGAAACCCTATCTGGCCTTATGGATGGAATGGAGAAGGCCATCTTGGAGCTAGCTAGGTGCTCGCAGATAGCTAGGAGGCCATCGTGATCGGATACACCAGCCCCTATCAGTAGGGCCTTATCGGCTGGGGTAAGCCTTAAGCCTTCATCAAGCACCTCAACTGCCCTATCTACGCTCCTATCCCTCCTCGGCCTCGTTATGTGATCTATGAGGCAGAAACGGCAGCCCCTCCCACACCCCCTAGTTAGCTCTAAGTTGAAGGTCCTACCGAAGGGAGGGCAGAGGGGGCTGCCTGGCCCTACGAGGGGGACCACCTGGGCTACTGGCGCAAGGGCACTATCTAGGTCCCTAACCCATACCCTCCTGACCCTCTCAGGCGCCCAGGGCACGTAGAGGCCATCTATATCGGCTAGGTCAGCTACGGCTTCCCTCTGGCCAGAGGAAAGCACATCCTTAAGGCCATCAACAAGTGGATCTAGGAGGGCCTCTGCCTCACCTATGGCAAATACATCTATGAACTTGGAGAGCGGGAGGGGGTTCTCAACGGCGCAGGGGCCACCTGCTACCACAAGTGGGCCTCTATCACGTGCCCTAGCGACCCTATCTGGCCTTATGCCTGAGGAGAGCAGCATCCAAATGGCATTTACGTAATCCCACTCGTACTGGAGCGTGAAGGCAATTACATCAAAATCTGAGAGGGGCCTCCTGCTCTCAAGGCTCAGTGGCACTGGATCCTCAAGCCCCTCGCCAGGGAGGAAGAAGCGCTCGCACACCACATCCTCACGGGAGTTAAATAGCGCATAGAGGAGCCTTACTGGTAGGCCAGCCATGCCAACACGGTAGTAGCTTGGGTAGCAGAGGGCTACCTTGAGCTCAGCCCTACGCCAATCCTTGATGACCACGTTTGCCTCAGGAACCCTAGCCCTCACGGCCTCCAGCTCTCCTAATGGCCTCCCTAACGGCCCCTATGGCTACTGAGGCTATCTCCCTAGCCCTCACGGCCTCCCTTGCCTCAGCCGTTATCCTGATTACTGGCTCAGTACCAGATGGCCTGACCAGGACCCAGCCATCCTGGAGCTCCACCCTAATGCCATCAATATCTATCACGTCCCTAACGCCCGTGAACAAGCTAGGTAGCTCTGATGAGAGGGCCTCCATGACCGCTTCCTTTAGGCCATTGGGGCAGCTTACCTTATCCCTCACGACCTCAAGGGCCTTAACACGCCCGAAGAACTCAGAGGGCCTTAGGCCCTCCTCATCTAGGGCCTTAAGCACCATTAGGGAGGCGAGCACGCCATCAGCACATAGGTGGACGCCTGGGAAGATCCAGGCACCACATGGCTCACCACCGAAGGTGGCGCCCCTCCTAGCGACCTCCATGGATACAGCTACATCCCCGACCTTGGTCTTCACGACATCCCCTCCAGCCTCCCTAATGGCCTCCTCAACGCAGTAGGAGGCCTCAACCGTCGTTACCACTAGACCACCTCCCCTGGAGCGGATCAGGTAGGCTGAGAAGGCAGCTAGGGCTACATCAAATGGCACGAAACGCCCCTTCTCATCAACTACGACCATCCTATCCGCATCACCATCGTAGGCGAATCCCATATCGGCTCCAGAGGCCCTCACCACAGAGCATAGGTCGGCTACTGTATCTGGCCTTGGATCAGGGGACCTAGCTGGGAAGTGGCCATCTGGGCTGGCATTTATGGCTAGGACCTCACACCCAATGGACCTAAAGGCCCTTGGCGCTAGGGTGCTAGCGGAGCCACAGCCTGGATCTAGGACCACCTTCCAAGAGCGATTTAGCTCTACTAGGTCGGAGAGGGCCTTTAGGTAGCGCTCAGCTTCATCTGAGCACCAGCAATCGCCAATTTTATCCCATGTAGCTAGCTTGAAGGAGCCCTTGCTTATAGCTTTCTCAATGGCTTCTTGCTCCTCTGGCCAGAAGGGAGCACTATCCTGCCTGAAGAACTTAAAGCCGTTATATTCGGGAGGGTTGTGGGAAGCAGTTATCATGCATCCTGCTTGTGCCTTGAGCTCACGTGATAGGAACGCTAGGGCGCCCGTGGGCAGGAGGCCAAGGTCAACAACGTCCCCACCACAGGCCATGATGCCAGATGATAGGGACATGGCCAGCATGGGGCTCGTCGTTCGTGCATCCCTTGCTACCACGTAGGTACCTGAGCCCTTTAGGCTAGCTAGGGCCATCCCTAGCTTAACAGCAAGCTCTGGGCTTACCTCCTGCCCAACGAGGCCCCTTATGCCTGATGTGCCAAATAGCCTCAAGCTAGCCCCCACGTGCCCTAGCGCTGGCCTACATAAATCCCTTGGACCGCAACCCTTAAGATAGGGGCTAGCAGGCCACCTGTGGTCGTGCCATGACGCCTGAGGAGAAGAAGGCCCGTGTGATAATTGAGATAAGGGGATACGAGGAGGTCGGCTCTGAGGTCCTTGAGGGGCCAAAGGAGCTAAAGGGCAGGAAGCTGATAAGGGCTAGGGATAAAGAGGGGAACCTAATCCTCTTCCTCTGCATATCTGCTAGCACGAACGTAACCCTCAAGCACCTAGCAGCATTTAGGGAGCTCCTGACCTCAGAGGGGGCCTCAAGGGGCATAATGATAGCTAGGGGGCGCTACGTAAGGGAAGTCAGGCTCAGGGCTAGGAGGCTAAAGGAGCCTAGGATTGAGCTTATACCACGTGAGTTCCCGACCTTCAACATATTCAAGCATGAGCTCGTCCCAGAGCACAGGATACTATCGCCAGAAGAGGCCAAGGAGGTCCTAAAGCGCTACAGGGTCAAGCCATACCAGCTGCCCTGGATTAGGGCCTCAGATCCAGCCATAATAGCCATAGGGGCCCAGCCTGGCGATATCGTGGAAATAAAAAGGAGGAGTGAAACGGCAGGAGAGGCCATCTTCTACCGCTACGTCGTTGAGGCCTAGAGCATTACCTCAAACACTATGTTCTTGACGAGGCTCTTGTAGCGGTTCCTTATGGTAACTTCCGTTACCCTAGCTAGCTCAGCTATCTCACGCTGCGTCTTCCTCTCGCCCGTCAGGACGGAGGCCACGTAGACAGCTGCAGCAGCCACGCCCATGGGCCCCCTACCGCTCGTTAGCCTAAGCTCACTGGCTATAGCAAGCGTCTTGTAGGCTATGTCCTCTGCCTCCCCCCTCATGCGTAGCCTGCTCAGCAACCTAGCCACGTAGTCCCTGGGCGTTAGAGGTGGGACGTGGAGCTTCATCTCGCTCACTAAGAACCTAAAGCTACGGCCAACTTCCTTCTTCTCCAGGCTTGCTGCATCTGCTATCTCATCTAGCGTCCTAACGTGGCCACAAATTCGGCAGGCTATGTAAAGCGTGGCAGCAGCCATGCTCTGTATGGAACGGCCCCTCACCAGGCCATCCATGACGGCCCTACGGTATATGCATGCTGCCGTTTCAATCACGCTCTTAGGTATGCCTAGCTTATCTGCAACACGCTTCATCTCGGAGAGGGCATGGGCTAGGTTCCGCTCCTTAGCATCGTAGATCCTTATGCGCCTCTGCCACTTCCTCATCCTCTGGATCTGAGCCCTCCTATCTGGCGATATGCTTGCGCTAGCTAGGTCCTTATCAAGCCAGCTTATGCTGGTCGTTAGGCCCTTATCGTGTATCGTGCGTGTTATAGGTGCGCCCACTCGCACCCTATCCGTTCGCTCATCGGCTTCAAAGGCCCTCCACTCTGGCCCTAGATCCATTAGGTTCATTTCAATTACTCTCCCACAATCCCTGCATACTATCTCAGCTCGCTCTGTATCCCTGAGGAGGTGTGGGCTCCCACAGTAGGGGCACCTATTGGGCTCGGGGAAGCTCAACCCCTCCACCTCCTACCCTTACCCCTGCCCACGTAGAGGACCTGGCCAACGAGCTCATCTGGCTCATCGACTAAGGGCCTCACCATCACGTAGGGGGAGGATACGGGGCCAAAGACATCGGCGATGAAGCCCACGAGCCTTAGGTCAGGCCCGTAGGCCCTATCGCCTATCTTAGGCACAAATCCTGAGTTAGACCTGAGCACTAGGTCCCCAGCCCTAGTAACGTGAAGGACCCTACCTATCCTCCTCAACCTCCCCCTACCCTTGGGCAACTGGATAAGGGCATCATGCCCTCCTACTTAAGCCTTTCCCCGCCTTGACGAGCGTATTACCTTAAGCAAGGAGGCCACATGCCTTATTAGCTGCTCTTTTGGCCACTTCTTCTCCACAAATACGTAGCCTGTCTTCTCCCAGTGCCGTGAGGGATGGGCAGCACTTTCCACAGGTTCATATTTCAATCCCAAGCGCCTCAAGGCGAGGCAGATCTCCTCAAGGCTTGGGCTTGGCACAGCCATATCCTTTGGAACTCTTCTGTATTTCCTGCTTACGTTGGCATCAAAGTATATTGGCCAAAGAACGCACATCCCCTTCCTCCTACGCAATTACATCACTCCTTAAGTAGTACTGCATTAACAACGCCGTTCTGGCCAGGCCTAGATGTAACTATGGCCTTCCCAATTGGCGTTTCTATGATGGCCCCCTTTGTTATAATTCCCCTCCTATCATAATCAACATTAGCAGGGTTCTTAATCACCCTAATTATATCAACTGTCCTTGTCTCCCCCGTCTCTGGATCGGAGACATTAGCCCTCCTAGCTACGACCAGCCTTACCTTTAAGTTGCCACCCCTCCTCCGCTCTACCTTCCTCTCCTCCTCTGGCCCAAGGCTCGTCTCAGTTGGGAATGAGCCAAGCTCATACTTCCTCTTCTTGCGCCAGGGCCTCTTCTTACCACCAGTCCTCTTTCGCTTGTGGAGGTCCCAGTGGCACACGGACATGCCCAGCCCCCTAGCGTGCACCCTCACCTAGCCTTCCTAAAAAGCCTTGTCCGCCACGGGGGCCAAGGGGTAATGCAGGGAGAGCTAGGAGCTGGTGGGCCGGCCCGGATTTGAACCGGGGACCTCCTCCTTTCCTAGCTCCTAGCCCGTAAGGGAGGCGTCCTACCGGGCTGGACCACCGGCCCCTTCCTGGCCTGAGCTAGGGGCCTGTATAAGGCTTATGGGCCTAGAGCTCCCCTGGCCAGCTAGGAGAGGGGCGTGGATAGGGGTATTGGGGAGGGCCCGTAGGTGCCGCTTCTGCCATCGGCCTGCTGAGGTAGTGGTGAGGCAGGCTAACCTACCGCTGTGTAGGGAGCACTTCATAAGTTGGTTTGAGAGGCGTGTTGAGAGGACCATTAGGCGTTATAGGATGCTGGGGCCAGGGGAGCGGGTGCTAGTGGCCGTATCGGGCGGTAAGGATAGCCTTGCCCTCCTCCACGCCCTCAAGAGCCTATCTGGGCCTATGGGGTTTGAGGTATCAGCTGTAACGCTTGACCTAGGCATAGAGGGGAACTCCTACTCTAAGTTAAGCGTTGAAACTGCTAGCAGGGCTGCCAAGGCCCTTGGGGTAGAGCACATAGTGGTTTCCATAGGGGACCGATATGGCTTCACGCTAGATGAGGCAGTTAGGGTCGTAAGGAGGCCCCCATGCTCCCTCTGTGGCCTTATCAAACGCTATGCCCTAACCGATGTGGCCCGTGAGCTTGGGTTTGATGCCCTCGCAACTGGCCACACCCTAGATGATGTAGCTAGGTTCCTCCTATCCTCCTACATATTCACGTCTATAAGGGAGCTCGTTAGGCAAACGCCAGTTGTTCCCCCTAAGCTACCTGGCCTGCCGAGGTTGATTAAGCCATTCTATGAGAGCCTTGAGGAGCACATAAGGGCATATGCTGATTTCCTAGGGCTCAATTACATGCAAGATGGCTGCCCCTATGCTAGAACAGCACCAACTGATTACTTCAGAGCCTTCCTAGATGAAGTTGAGGCTAGGAGCCCAGGTGCGAAGCACACTATGGTCAGGGGATACATAAAGCACATAAGGCCTGCCCTCCTAGCTAGCCTTGGCAATAAGATTGAGCCCATTAGGCCATGCTCTAAGTGTGGCCTGCCTTCCTCTGGCGAGGTATGTGCCTTCTGCAGGCTTAGGGAGAGGGTGCTAAGGGCGCTAGGCAAGGCTTAACTTGGCCCCTAGGGCCCACAGAGCTGGGCTCCAGTGAGGAAGGAGGTTTCGGGCGATAGATGACCGAGGTTGCCCTTGTCCTGAGGGGCCCATTAAGCCTGCTAGCTAGGGGAGCTGAGGATGGGCGGGGGCCTAGCACGTGCCTGGGCGCTAGTAGCCCGTGAGGTCGGCATAACGGATGAGGATGCCGTAAAGCTGGCTAGGCTTGCCCAGGAGCTGCTCTCACGCCACGCCATGAGCTATGGGGAGGCAGAGGCCCTCGTTGACGATGACACCATCCTACTAGCCCATGAGCTTGGCCTCCTGGTCCCAGCCAGCAAGGGCGCCCGCTGTCTTGAGTGGGATGCAAGCCCCCTAGCTGCCCGCTCAGCGCTAAGGCTCAACCCCGCTGCTGAGGCTGCCCTAAGGGCCATACAAGCTGGGAGGAGCGTGAGAGATGGCCTTACCGACTTGTTCAAGGAGCTCGGCCTAGGTGCGGATGTAGCTGCTAAGTTAGCTAGCGTGGCCCTGGAGCTCGTGGGCAAGAGGCTTGTATCTGGCTCTGATGTAGCATCTGCCTGTAGGTCCCATGGCCTAGCTGGCTATGAGAGCCAGGCAGTAGCCCTCCTGAAGGCATCTGGTGTGATGAGCCCCCTGCTCTCATCGTCCTGGCCATCTGGGGATGTGCGGTATAGGACGTGCGCCCTACTGGCCACATTAACACGGGGAGGCCTCTAAGGCTTAAGGTGCCTAAGGAGCTCTAGCTTGCCCTGAGGTGGGGAAGCTGAGCAGGAGGGCTAGGCGGAAGGCTGGCCCAAGGAGGTGCCCTGAGTGCGGGACAGAAGTGGGGGAGCCCTACAAGACCTGGGAGCTCGTGGCACCAATCCCAGATAGGAAGATGCGCATCACGATAACGGTCATGGGCATGTTCCAGTGCCCGAACTGCGGTAAGAAGTTCAGGGCTGTAGTCAGCAAGATAAAGGTCGGGCCTGAGGGGGCTGAGGTAGGCTAGGCCGTTGGCCGTGAGGCAAAAAGCCATTTCAGCCTAGCAACCGTGCTTCCTAGGGAGAGCGAGTTGGGCATAAGGGCCGTGAGGATCTGGGAGGCCAGGCTTAGGTACAGGGAGCCATTTAGGACGGCCCTTGGGACCAGCCACATAGCTAGGAACTTAATCGTAGAGCTTGAAACGGACTTCGGGCCAATTGGCCTAGGCAGCTGTGCCCCACTGCCTAGGGTAACTGGCGAGAGCTTTGAGATGGCCCTAGAGGCCCTGAAGGCCATAGGAAGGGAGCTAGTGGGGGCCTGCCCCCTCAGGGCTGAGCTAATCAGGGAGCTAGCCTGCAAAATCGCACCTAACTGCCCAGCAGCAAGGGCAGCAGTAGATATAGCCCTATTTGACATACTAGGCCAGGTAGCCAAGAGGCCCCTCTACAGGCTCCTAGGTGGGTACAGGGATGCCATCCAGACGGATATAACGATAGGCCTAAAGGGGCCAGCTGAGATGGCCCAGGATGCCCTAAGGGCGGTTGAGGCTGGCTTTAGAGCCCTAAAGCTGAAGGTTGGAACTAGCCTAGAGGAGGACGTAGAGCGTGTTAGGGCAGTTAGGGATGCTGTTGGCCCAGATGTTGAAATACGGGTAGATGCTAACCAGGCCTGGTCGGTCCAGGAGGCCATTAGGGCAGCTAAGGCGTTAGGTAAGCTAGATGTGGCCTTCATAGAGCAGCCAACCCCAGCTGGAGGGCTAGAGGGGCTAGCTAGGGTGAGGCATGAGAGCCCCGTGCCCATCATGGCTGATGAAGCAGTTAAGGGGCCAGCTGATGCCCTTAGGGCAGTTGAGCTTGAGGCCGTTGACCTAATCAACATAAAGCTAATGAAGTGTGGTGGGATTTGGGAGGCCATGAAGATAGCAGCTATTGCTGAGGCAGCTGGCGTGGGCCTCATGGTCGGCTGTGGTGGCGAGGGGAGGGTATCCATAACGGCTGGTGCCCACCTAGCAGGGGCACTAAGGGCCATAACATACGCAGACCTTGATTCCGACCTGCTGCTGGCTGAGGACGTAGCTGAGGGGGGCAGCGTGGTGGAGGGCGACCTAAGGCTCCTACCAGATGAGCCTGGCTTGGGCATCAAGGGCCTGAGGGAGGGGGCCATGAGGCTGCTGGCTTCCTTCGGCACTAGGTAGGCTATTGCCACTACTTCACGTTAGGCACATAAATGCCCCTCCAAGCCCATGGGCAGGAGGCAGGCGTTGTGCAGAAGATAATCGTGGTAAATGACGATGGGCCTAGGTCGCCTGGCCTAAGGGCGCTAATTGAGGCCCTGAGGGAGGTAGGGCGTGTCCTAGCCTTCGCCCCTGAAGAAGCAATAGGCGGTAGGGGGAAGTCAATAACGATATTCAAGCCCATATCGGCTAGGAAGCTTGATGAGGATTTCTACGTTGTTTCTGGCACACCAGCAGATGCCTTCTTGATATCCCTTGAGCTCCTGAAGCCTGAGCTACCAGCGCTGCTTGCCTCAGGAATAAACATGGGTCCTAACATAGGCATAGAGGACCTATTCCACTCTGGGACGCTAGGGGCTGCCATACAGGCATCTCTCCACGGGATCCCAGCCATAGCCGTATCATATGCCATAGGCGAGGGCCTCCCTAAGCCAAGTAAGAGGCAGATGGAGGCCGACCTAAGGCTTGCAGCAGAGCTCGCAGCCCAGCTAGCTAAGGCCATCCTAAGGCACGGCATGCCCCAGGGCGTGGATATAATATCGGTAAACGTGCCAGTTGGAGCAGATAAGAGCAGGATAGCCATAACGGAGCCCATGAGGGAGCCATTCTGGGCAGCCTCAAGGGGGGAAGGGGCATTCTCAATAAGGCCCTGGCCAGGCAGGAAGCCATCTGGCCCTGCTGGAACAGATGTATGGGCTATCCTAAGGGGGTACATCTCAATAAGCCCAATAAGCATTAGGCTTGACCATGACCACACATCACTTATGGCCTTGCTTAAGGCAGCTGGCTTAAGCTAACGCTAGCTTCCTCAAAGGCTTATGTAATGCCCCCCTAGGGACCTTAGGGGCCAGGGCCACTAGGTAAGGTTATTAAGGGGCAAGGAGGAAGGCAAGTGCGAATGGGCCCGTAGCTCAGCTTGGATGGAGCGCCGGTCTGCGGAACCGGAGGTCCCGGGTTCAAGTCCCGGCGGGCCCGCCAACTCGTAATATACGGGCCCCTCGGCCCACCAGCTTGAGTAGCCTCTCCCTCCTCTCAGCCCAAACGAGCATGGAGTAGGCTATTGGCCATGCATCCCTGCCCCACCTTGAGCATAGTGCCCTTATGGCCTCCCCGCTTGGCTCCTCAAGGCCGTAGATGGAGGAGAAGGCCCTCCTCACGCCTAGGTCATCAGCTGGCACTACCTCCCAACGCTTTAGGCCAGTAGCTAGGAAGAGCTCTGCCGTCCAACGCCCCACGCCCCTCAGGGCCGTGAGCTCCCCTATGGCCCTCCCTGCTGGCAGCCTTGATAGGGCCTCCAGGTCCAGCTGGCCTTCCTCAAGGGCCTCTGCAATGCCAAGTATATAGCTAGCCTTGTTTCTGCTCAGGCCAAGCATCCTAAGGCCATCTTGGCCAGCCCTCATAATGGCATCTAGGCTTGGGAAGGCGTATAGGATTCGCCCTCTTACCCTAATGGCTTCACCAAGGCCCTTGACAAAACGCTCCATTATGGAGAAGGCCACCCTAAGCGATATCTGCTGGAATACTATGGCGTTGATAAGGCCCTCTACTGGCGTGAAGGCCGTCCAGGGCATCATGCCCCTCACGTAGGGCAGTATAGGCCTTAGGGCTTGGTCGGCAGCCATCTTGGCGTAGGCACTGCTCAGGTCATCTCCCGTGCAGAGGAAGCGACAGAGTGCCCTTAGGGCCTCCTCAACATCTGCCTCGCTAGCAGGTGGGCTTGAGGGCAGCACCTCTACCAGCAGGAGGGGGTCGTCTGGTGGCCCTACCTGCTCCACCCGAAGGGGGATCAGCGTGCCGCTGCTGGCCCTCACCACACGCCAGAGGCACCTGCCATCAAATACGCTTGGGAAGGCTGGCTCCGTGCCCGTGAAGGTTGCCCTAAGGCTATAAGGTGGAATAGGCTCAACCTCGTAGGACCTAGCCATCTTGGCCCCAACCTCCACCTTCTCAGCCAAGGCACCTGAGGAGCTCTACCTCAAGCCTATACCTTAGGGCTTCTATGAAGTCCCCTGGCCCCTCTGCTGAAACCGTGAGCTCCGTTATGTGTATCCTGCCGAGGACCTCAAGGCCCCGAACGACCTTTTCCTCGCTCCTAAGCACTATCTCAACAGAGCAATTAGGCCCTTCGGCAGTTATGAGCCAGGAGCCAGCCTCAGAGCGGAGGGAGGGCTCAAGGCCAAGCTTCCTTAATGCCCTAAGCACATCCTCAAGGAGGTATTTTGGCCTTATCATGTAGATTATCCTTCTCTCGTGGAAGCTAGTGGGGGCCTGGCTCAAGAGCCCTCACTCTCCAGCCTTGAGAGCAAGTCCTCCTTTGCCTTCTCAGCCATCTCAATTATGTCCTCTAGGCGCATGGTCTTCAGCTCCCCATCCTCTACGACTAGCTCCCCATCAACCATAACTATCTTAACATCTGAGCACCTAGCAGCATATACTAGGTGGCTCTCAACGCTGTATAGGGGCCTGAGATGGGGCTTCTTCATATCAACAACAATTATATCTGCCTTCTTACCTGGCTTCAGAGCGCCTATCTCATCCCATAGCAGTGCCCTAGCCCCATTTATAGTAGCCATCTGGAGGACAGCGTGTGCTGGCAGGGCAGTTGGGTCCCCAAGCACGACCTTCTGGAGGAGTGCTGCGAACTTCATGGTCTCAAACATATCTGCCGTGTTATTTGAGGATGGGCCATCCGTCCCAAGGGCCACTGTTATGCCAGCAGCCAGCAGATCCACCACAGGGCTCACGCCAGATGCTAGCTTCATGTTTGAAACTGGGTTGTGAACTACCTTAACGTCCCTCTTGGCCATTACCTCTATATCCAGGTCGGAGAGGAAGACGCAGTGGGCAGCAACTACATCGGGGCCTAGCACGCCAAGCTCATCTAGGTAGGCTAAGACGCCCTTATCAGCACTAACGCCAAAGGCCTCCTTTATCTTCTCGGGCTCATCCCCTGTCTCCGCAACGTGGATGTGAAACGTTATGCGCCCCTTATCCCCATAGCGCTCGTTGTATAAGTTCGCTAGCTGCCTGAGCTCCACCATGTAGTCTGGGTCCACCGTGTAGGGGGCATGTGGGTCCACGCTCACCCTGATACGGCCACCTGCAGCACCATGCCAACGCCTAACTAGGTCTTCAAGTGCCTTCCTATCCTGCTCCTTACGCCAGGAGAAGCATACGTGGCCGACAACGCCCCTCATGCCTATATCAGCTATGGCCTTAGCCTCATTCCACTCTGGGTGGGCGTAGTGATACATGGTGTTAACGGTTGTTACGCCCCCAAGCAGGGACTCAGCACAGGTCAGGAGGGAGCCCACGTACATATCATAGCCCTTCATCTTGGCCTCTAGGGGCCAGATGTGCTCCTCAAGCCACTCCTTAAGTGGGTAGTCATCTGCATAGCCACGTAGCAGGCCCATGGATATGTGCTGGTGGGCATTTATGAGGCCAGGGAGGATGGCACAGCCGCTGGCGTCAATTCGCTCGTACCTTGGGAACTTAGCCTTGAGCTCCCTTGCCTTGCCAACAGCTACTATCCTATCGCCCTCAATAACAACGGCCCCCTCCCTTATTGAGCCCCCTTGCCCCATTGTGATGACGGTTCCTCCAGCTATAATTGCCTCCATCGCTAGCCCCAGGCCCGCCTAGATGCCCTTAGCTATTAAGCCTGGTGGCTTGCTGCCCACATGGCCTCTACTAAAAGCCTCGCAGCTAGCAGGGCCGTTTGGCCAGTATCGTATTGTGGCGTAAGCTCTACTACATCAATAGATGCCAGGCTGCCCCTGCGTGCCCTAATGAGGCTTAGGAGAAGCTCAAGGGCCTCCCATGGTGTGATGCCAAAGGGCTCTGGTGTCTGAACGGCTGGTGCAAATGCTGGATCTAGGACATCTAGGTCTAAGCTAATGTGAAAGGCCCCGCTTAGTCCTAGGAAGCCCTCTAGCTTGCTAACCGCCCAGGTAATGCCCTTCTCCCTCAGCTCTAGGGACGTTATGACCAGCAGCCCCACGTCCTCAGCTAGCTCTGCTTCCTCCTCAGAGCAGGCCCTAGCCCCTACTATGGCCAAGGACCCTGGCCCTATGGCCTCAAGGACCCGCTTGGCTACCGTGGCATGGCAGATCCTCTGGCCTAGGAACTCATCCCTTAGGTCTAAGTGGGCATCTAGCATGATTACCTTCACGCCTCCTAGGGCCTCCTTCAAGCCCTGGACAATGCCTAGCGTTACTGTGTGCTCGCCTCCAGCAATAGCAAGGTGTTTTCCAGCCTTTAGTACCTCCTCAACTACTAAGCTCAACCTCCTCAGCGTTTCAGCTACATCCTGGCTTACGTGGAGGTCGCCCACATCGCAGACAGATAGAGAGGGCAGGTTGGAGCTGGTTAGCAGGCTGTGGAGCTCTAGGGCCTTAGAGGCCTGCCTTATAGCAAGGGGGCCTAGCCTTGAGCCTGGCCTATTTGAGCTTGATACATCAAGTGGGACGCCTAGGAAGGCCCACTCAGCTTCCTCAAATGGCCTCTCAGAGGCTAGGAAGCTAAGGGCTGGGCTTGTGTATAGCTCCCTAAGCGACATCCCATGGCCCACTGAGCCCAGAGCCTTTTAAGCCATGTGGCCTTAAGCGGGAAGGTGGTCGCATGGGCGAGGGGGCGAGGAGGGTACTTGCCCTAGCACATGCCGTAGCAGCTGGCCTAATGGCTGCCACGCTCGTCCTCTGGAGCCCCTACATGTTCCACGTGGCCATGCTCGTAGTGCTCCACGTAGCCACATCTTATGGCTTCCTAAGGGCCCAGCCCTGGGCCCCCTGGCTGGTCGGCATAGCAACTGCTATGGGCGTGGTCTTCGCTGCCATATCTGCCTATGTCCCAATAGCACTAGTTGGCTATACTATTGAGGCCTGCCTCCTGCTAGCTGGCCTAATTGCATATGCTGGCCTCTTGGTGGCCTCCCTTGCCTATGCCGTATTTAGGCGCAAGGAGTTCTCAGCTACCTAACCCTGGGGAGCTGAAAACCTTAATAGTTCTGCCCCTAGCTACCCTTGAGGGTCCATATTGGCTAGGGTAGCCCTAACCGACCTCGTGCCTTGGTTTAAATCAAAGCTGGCTGGGGCCATGAAGCCCATCTTGAAGGAGTGGGCTAGGCTTAGGAAGGATGCTGAGAAGGCCATTAAGGATGTAAGGGAAGCCTGCGAGAGGATAAGGAATGAGGGGGAGAAGTGCCTAGCTGATAAGGATAGGCGTAAGCACAGGGCTGGTAGGGCAGCCATTAGGTTCCATAAGAAGGTTTCTGGCCTAATCAGCACCATTGATGTGCCAGAGGAGCTCTCAAGGGAGGCCATAGAGGGGCTGCAGAAGGACCTAGCACGCCTCTACAATGCCATAGGCGGTGAGTGGGGTGGCCTGCTCGCCCAAATGGATCCATACATGATAATGGCTAGGAGGAAGCTGAGGGGGGCCTGGAGGAAGGTCGGCGATGTAGTAAGAGGCCTTGGCTCCCTGCTCGGCATGTGCGAGCCCCTTGAGCTTGAGGGCGAAGTAGCATCACTGGCCTCAAGGCTTGAGAAGCTCATATCCGATCTAAGGGCAATTGAGGCAGAGCTAGGGGCTATCTCGCTGAAGGAGGAGGAAGTCAGGAAGAAGCTTGAGGAGCTAAGGGAAGCTAAGGAGGCAATTGAGGCCTCAGATGTAATGAGGAAGCTAAGGGAGGCAGAAGAAGCGCTTGAGAACCTATCCATAGAGCTTAGGACAGAGCTAAGGCATGCTTGGAAGGCCCTCCTAAAGCTTAGGTCCTCTTCTGAAGCAGGGGCTGTGTCCCTAGGGCCAGGTGAGGCTGCCCTGCTAAATGCTTACCTATCCGATCCTGTTTCAGCCCTTGCGAGCGAAGAAGAAGGCTACCCTGGCCTCAAGGCACTGCTGAGGAAGGTAGAGGAGTGCTTGAATAGGGGCATCATAACGCTAAAGCCCAGCAAAGTTGAGAAGCTTGAGAGGTGGCTTAAGGAAGCCTTCTCAGGCTCCTTACTAGGCCTTCAAGGTAGATCTAGGAAGGCAGTTGAGACCATAAGGGCCATTAGGGAATCTGAGGAGGCAAGGAACATAATTGAGGAGCTTAGGTCCCTAGAGGAGGAAATCTCAGGCCTTGAGAAGGAGCTTGAGATGCTAGAGGGCCGTGAGAGGTCCCTTAAGGCTAAGCTTGAGAGGCTTAGGGCTAAGATAGAGGATGAGCGTAGGTCCCTTGAGGGCCTCGTAGAGAAGGCTATTGGGGAGGAAGTAGAAATCGCAATTGAGCTACCCTAGGCCATTAGATGATGATCCCATAGCCTATTAGCCTCCAGCGACCTATCCGCCTACTTAAGGCAACCCTAGCCCCATCTTCTGCACAAACTGGCCTCCTGAGCTTAAGTGAAACCACGCCCTTAGAGGCTTGAACTACTATGCCTGCCGTTACGGCCGTGCCCACATCTAGGAGGAGGGCCTCCCCCTTCTTTATGGCCTCAACCTTCACCATGTCCTTTGTGCCTATGGCCCTTTCAAAGAGCTCTACCTCAAGTGTTAGCTCATCCCTTACTGGTGGTAGCGTCCCAGGCTCCCCTACCACGTTGCCCACGAGCCCATCTGCCTTCGTTAGCGATGGATCTAGCTTAGTGCCAACGCCGACCAGGCCACCACAGGTTGCCTCCTCAACTGGCCTACCACCTGCATGGAGGCTTGTTATCTCCGTGAAGAGGGGCTCATACCTCGTGCCAACCTTTATCCCAGGCCTGATCTCGATTTCATCCCCTACCTTGAACTTGCCCTGTATAATGGTTCCACCTATTACACCACCAACTAGCTTCTCAGCTGGCGTCCCAGGCTTATTTACATCAAAGGAGCGAACAACGTACATGCGGGGTGGCCTGCTTGGGTCCCTCTTTGGCGTTGGTATGTAGCGCTCTATGGCCCACAGAAGGGCATCCATGTTCACTCTCCTCTGTGCTGAAACAGGTATTATAGGCGCCCCCTCGGCAACCGTCCCCTCTGTGAAGCGTAGTATCTCCTGGTAGCTCTCAAGCGCCCTCTCCCTGCTTACTATGTCAATCTTGTTCTGAGCGATTACCACGTGCTTAACGCCCATTATATCAAGGGCAGCTAGGTGCTCCCTCGTCTGGGGCTGTGGGCAGGGCTCATCAGCAGCTATGACTAGGACGGCACCATCCATGACGGCTGCACCAGATAGCATGGTGGCCATCAGGGCCTCATGGCCAGGGGCATCTACGAAGCTAAGGCCACGCTCAAACGTGGTTTCAGCACCGCAGTTGGGGCAGATGGGGCTAGTGGAGTAGTTGGAGGGCTCATCGCAAACTGGGCACCTGTAAACAGGTGCATCTGCGTAGCCAAGCTTTATGGTGATGCCACGCCTTAGCTCCTCGCTGTGCCTAGCTGCCCAGACGCCAGTAATGGCCTCTACTATGGTCGTCTTACCGTGATCTACGTGCCCGACCATGCCTATATTTACCTCTGGC
>DQYM01000073.1 GCA_011040545.1 Candidatus Bathyarchaeota archaeon
CCGTAGGGCCTGGGCCCTTGTCTCAGTGCCCATCTCCGGGCTCCCGCTCTCACGGCCCGCACCCGTTATAGGCTCGGTGGGCCGTTACCCCACCGACAACCTGATGGGCCGCAGCCCCATCCTGGGGCGGGTCCCAGGCGGCATGGGCCTGGGCCCCTTTCGGGGAGGGACCGTTCCAGGCCTCCTCCCCTATCGGGGATTAGCCTCAGTTTCCCGAGGTTATCCCCGTCCCCAGGGTAGGTTAGCCACGTGTTACTGAGCCGTGCGCCACGCCCCGGCCAGCCCCGGGGCGTTCGACTTGCATGCCTTAGTCCCACCCCGATAGCGGTGGGGTCCGGCAGGATCAACCGGAGTTGGCCCAACTGGGGAGCACGGCCAGTGGCGGGGCAGCACGCATGGGGCCCTCTTGAGCCTACCTCAGACCTAAGCGTTATGGCCTGCTTAGGCCCTCATTATTGTGGCTGTAGCTGGAGGCCGGGCCATCACGCCGGGGCGGTTACGCCCCAATCCGGCCGTTACCGCCGCCGGAGCTACAGCCATTTTAGAGCTGAGGGCAGAGGGATATAAGCCTTTCTGAAGCTGGAAGGGCTCGCTTAAGGGCATGAAGAGGTGGGAGGGCGGACGATGTGGGCTAGTGACTGGATCGCCTTCTCGGCCTTTCGGGCAGAGCGCTTCACACGCCTTATGGAGTAGGCGGCGAGGGACGATGAGATGGCCAGGGCTATGAGGGGCCAGTAGCTCAATAGCAGGGCGCCCTCAGTTACGTGGGGTGGAGGCGTCGCCTGGTCGCCACCCCTGGGCGTGCTGCCCTCCTGTGGCCTGTACGGCTTCCTGGGTAAGTCATCATAATCATCGTACCACCCCCATTCTAAGGGCCCTTCATTCTTGACTTCCCCGGTATCGGCCCATACCTCCATGGCATACCCCCATACCTCTCCGTACCGCTCTGACTGGAAGATATCGGAGTACCAGATGCACACGCACCACACTGGGTATAGCTTGAAGATGTCGTCCCTGAGGATATCGTCGGTGTAGGGGTCAGGGGGGTCCAGATATAGGCTGGTCGAGTACTCTGCTATCGTTACATTAGCGCCCTCCTCCTCGGCGAACCTCGTAGCTGCCTCCACGGCCATCTGCAGGGCCTCCTCCTCAGAGATGTTCACCTCAGTGGAGCCTACCTCGTAGTGTGCCCAGTCGTCACCAAAGTAGCTTAGGAAGCCGTCCATATCGACCCTGAGGTACACGCTTTCCCAACTTTCCGCCATCATGCCGTTGGAGAGCTCAACTAAGCGGTAGAACAGGAATTCCACGTCGTTCCATGGCTCCTCGTACACCTCTATCTTAAGCACAACGTCCTCCTTGCGTAGCGTGGCGTTCTCCACCTCGCCAACGGCATCTAGCATGAACAAGAAGAGGGAGCAGTATGGTGCATCGGCAAAGTCCATGTAGCCCCTGATGATGGCCTTAGCTGCGTCAAGAGGCCCGTCGAAATCCCTGGTGAGCTTGGGCCTAGACCTGCTAGCTGGCCGGACCCCGGCTGGCCAGTATCTGTCGTCCGCCCAGAGGTCAGCGTCGTAGTATATGAAGACACCATCAACGAACTCCACGTGCACGTCTATGAGCGTCGTGTTGTCATAAGCCCCAAGGTAGAACTGGACGCCCTGGAGGATGTGCCCCACGTACATCTCCCTGTCGCTGTAGTAGTAGGGCTTGCTCATCCTATACGAGTCCAGGTCTATGTGTGCGACGTAGCGGACGAACGCCAGGGCTCTCTGCAGGAGGGTGCTGTTGTCCCAATCGCACGGAGAGCTCAGCAGTGGCTGAGGCCCAGGTGCCCTACCGAAGGTCGAGCTGGACGC
Source organism: Candidatus Bathyarchaeota archaeon (assembly GCA_011040545.1). Taxonomy (GTDB): domain Archaea; phylum Thermoproteota; class Bathyarchaeia; order EX4484-135; family EX4484-135; genus EX4484-135. Next base: position 1,860 of record DQYM01000073.1, read on the forward strand.
TGCACAAGATGCGCACGTGGGCAGCAGCATCGACACCATGAGCGTGAGGGCAGCCATAATGGCGAGGGACTTGGGCGCCCTCATCCTCCACCACCTCAGATGGGGGTAGAACACCAATCTCCCCCATTTCCATCCAAACCCCCCTCGTGGTAACCATGGTGGCCCTCCTATTTTAAGGCTGCTGTCCCCATAGACCACCATCCTCGTACAGTAGAAGCTTCTGTAGTAAGGATTTTTCCGAAGTTATCGACATATAGTGGGCGATGTCCCCACACCCTCCTTGATGCGTAATCTAATGCGCTCGCTACGGTATAGCCCTCCTTGAACACGACCTTGAAGAAGTTCCTTAAGAAGTGATACTCCTCATTGTCAAACCGCCGTCCTTCTCTCTCGAAGCCTAATGTGAGAACTGGCGCAGGTCCATATCATTCGATAAGCACATATCCTCTGCCGTCCGCATCGGCGTAACCATCCCCCAGGCCTATATTTTAGGGCAGCGCTTGGCGACAGCCGTCCCGTGGTCCCCCAGCTATGGGAAACCTTAATATCGGCCCGTCGGGGGCGGTAGCTACTGGGGCCGGTAGCTCAGCTTGGTTAGAGCGCTCGGCTGATAACCGAGAGGTCGTGGGTTCAAATCCCACCCGGCCCACCAAGCCATTACTGGCCTTCTCCAGCCTCTGCCTCCCACTTTATAACTGGCCTGAACTTATAGCCGTACTCTATGACTCCTGCTGGCCCATGGACCCTTATGCGCCTTAGCGTGGCCTCAAGCTCTAGCCCTGGCTTTAGCTCTGCTGGGTCGCAGTCCACCACCTGGCTTAGGACCTTAACGCCATCCTCAAGCTCGATTAGGCCAACTACGTAGGGCCTTAGGTCTGCCATATCCGAGGGCGCCCTCCTTATGACCGTGAAGGCAAGTAGGCGCCCCCTGTGGCTTAGCTTGACATCCTCCATATCCCTTGATCCACATCTTGGGCAGATAGGCCTCCTTGGATGGTATATTGCCCCGCAGGAACGGCACCTGCTCCCAACGAGCCTGTACTTATGTGGGATTTCACGCCAGAACTTAGGGACGCTCAAGCCATCACCTCCCACCTAGCTAGCACGTGGACGCACGATATAGAGCCTAGGCCACACATGTTGCTCGTAAGCCCGATTTCAGCTCCATCAACTTGGTTCTTGCCAGCCTCACCCCTCAGCTGCCAGACGGCCTCAACGACCTGGTAGACGCCAGTTGCCCCCCAGGGATGGCCACGCCCCTTTAGGCCACCCATGGTGTTCACTGGCCAGCGACCACCGATGGCCACCGCTCCTTCCTTTAGGAGGTCCACGCCCTTGCCAGGCTCCGCAAGGCCAAGGGCCTCAAGGGATAGTATGCCAATTACGCTGGTCGTGTTGTGGAGCTCTATGAAGCTCAGCCTATCTAGGCCTACGCCAGCCCTCCCTAGCGCCTTCCCAGCTGCTAGCCTAAGGGAGCGTAGGGCCAGTAGGTCTTCCCTCTCGCAGATATTCACCTTATCGGTTGCGACCTCTGAGGCCAGCACGGCCACTGGCGTATCTGATGAGCTCCTAGCCCCCTCTGGCCCCTTGAGCACGATAGCAGCAGCCCCATCCCCTATGCCAGCTGTATCAAATAGCCTAATTGGGTCAGCTACTAGGGGCGAACTCAGGACGGTCTCAACTGTTATTGGGAATGGATACTGGGCATATGGGTTATTAGCAGCGTTCTTGTGGTCATTAACGGCTAGGAGCACGATGTCCTCGTAGCTAACGCCGTAGGTGCTCATGTAGAGGCTGGTGAGGAGGGCGCAGAGGCCATATATGGTTACGCCAGAGTGGAAGGTGCTCCTTGAGTCCTCAAATAGCATTTGTATCCGAGCTACCTCAGGTGCCATTACATCCGTCATCTTCTCAACGCCACAGACCAAAATGGCCCCCTCTTGCCCTCGGCTGAAGCTGGCATCTAGGCAGGCTTGGTGGATGGCTAGGGATCCAGAGGCATCACCAGCCCTTACCTCAACTGCCTTCACGCCATCAAGGGCGAGGGCATCGGCTAGTAGGGCCGAGATGTTGCCCTGCTCGTTCATGAGCTCTGAGGCAGCGTTGCCCACGTAGAGTGCCCTAACAGGTGGGTTGCCAGCATCCTCAAGGGCCTTCTCACAGGCCTCAATGGCTAGGTCTAGCAGGGAGCGCTCCCAGTGCTCCCCTACCTTAGTGCACCCAACACCTAAGATAGCTGCAATTGGCTTCATCTCAAGAGCTTACCCCTGAACCTAGCATAGGAGGCGTAATCCACGTACTTCTTCCTAGCTATGAAGGCCCTTATCGGTGGTGCAAGTGGCCTCTTCTCCTCAATTGCATCTTGGACTATAAAGCTGAAGGCATCTGAGCCAGCCCCAGAGCCATAGGAAACCATGAGTATCCTATCCCCTGGCCTAGCGACATCAAGTGTAGCAGCAAGGCCAAGTGGGGAGCTCCCTGAGTAGGTATTGCCTATGTAGCGTACCAGCAGGCCTGGCTCAAGCTTCTCAGTAGGTATGCCAAGCATCTTAGCAGCCTTAATTGGGAACTTAGCATTTGGCTGGTGGAAGACGGCCCAATCAAAGTCCTCAGGCCCTAGGCCAAGCTCCTCCATGAGCATCCTCGCTGCCGTTATCACATGCCTGAAATAAGCTGGCTTACCAGTGAAGCGACCAAAGTGGGCTGGGTATGGCTGGCCAGCCCTACGCCAGAAGTCCGCTGTATCAGTTGTGTATGAGCATGAGCCTTCTACGTAGGCCACGGTTTCATCTGACTTAAGGCCGAATACGAAGGCAGCCCCACCTGAGGCTGCCGTGTACTCAAGCTCATCGGCAGGCTTGCCCTGAGCCGTATCCGCACCTATGGCCATAGCATACTTGGCCATTCCCGAGCTAACAAGGCCTATACAGGTCTGGAAGGCCTCCGTGCCTGCCTTACAGGCGAACTCGTAATCAGCAGCTAGGAGCTGGCTGCCTATCCCAAGGGCCTCTGCTACTATGGTGCCAGATGGCTTGACAGCATATGGCTTTGATTCACTGCCTATGAATACTGCCCCTATCTCATGTGGATCTATGCCAGCCCTCTGTAGGGCATAGCGGGCTGCCTCATAGGCTATGGTAGTCATATCCTCATCTGGGCCAGCTACCGCCTTCTCTATTATCGGTAGGGCACAACCATCATTACCCCACATACGACCTATCTCAGAGGCCTTTATCCTGTAGGCAGGCACGTAGCCACCATAGCCAACTATGCCTACAGGCCTTATGGGCTTCAAGGTTATTCCCCCGCCCCTCTTAGGCTGGGCTCTATCGCCCTCCGTTTAAAAGGTTTTCGCCTCCTGGCTAATAAATCCTCTGGTAACTTCCCTAAGGGTAAGATATATGTAGGTAAGGCCCTCTACGCAGCTTAAGCGCCTTTCTCCCTCTCCAGCAAGTGCTCTACTATGGATACGCCTATGGCCCTACCGCCTGATACCTCAAACTCAAGCATTACCCTATCCAATAGGGTCTCCCTTGGGTTAAAGCTCGTGCCACAGGAACCGCATTCTATTTCACAGCCAAGCTCAACTGCATACCAAGATGCCTCTGCGTAGAGGCGACCACAGGACGGACAGCGGAAGAGGGCCACATCTAGCCATGCCCTCTCACGCTCCATGCCCTACCCCGACCCTCCCTGCCCTACCTCAATCCCCTATATGTAGGTGCTCACAGATCGTGAGCTAGCCTTTTTGCCCTTGTGGGCGTGCTTAGCTCCTTGTGGTGAGGAGGGCTAAGAGGAGCAGGTACGATATATACGCAGATGTCCTAGATGCCATCAGGAGGAACGCTCCCTGTACGCTCACCAGGGCCTCTTACGGTGCTAGGATGCCCCTAGATAGGGCCAGGGAGGTCGTGAGGAAGCTCCTTGGGGCTGGGCTAATTGATGTAGTGCTCATAGGGGGCCGTAGGCACTACGTGCTAACGCCAAGGGGAGCTGAGTTCTTAGAGCTCTACAGGCGCCTAAAGGCCCTCCTAGCACCCATAGAGCGATCACATTAGGTGCTCACTTGATGTGAGCTTCCCTTTTAGCCCTTCCCGCCAGGGTGTGCTTGGTGGTGCTATTGGAGGGCAGGAGGAAGGTAGTAGTCCCAGATGGCGCTACCGTAGAGCTTGGGCTCGTGGACGGCGACCTCCTAGTTGGCTGGGATGCCGTAATCAGGGGCGAGGGCACGCCACCGAGGGTGGTCGTGAAGGGCGTAGCGAAGTTCAAGGGCGATTGTACTGTTCAAGCGAACCTAGAGGCTAGGAGGGTGGAGTGTAGGAATGGCGATCTAGAAGTAGCTGGCGACCTAAGGGCCAAGACCAGGATACGCATTAAGCATGGCTCACTAAGTGTTTCTGGCTCCCTTGAAGCAGATGTAGTTGATGTTGATAGGAAGCTGATCGTCAAGGGGAAGGCAGAGGTAAGGGAGGCAAGCGTTGGCGGTAATCTTGAGTCCTTTAGCGAGTTCAGGGCAGATAGCATAAGCGTTGGTGGAACCCTAATTGCCCATGGTCCCCTCAGGGCCAGGAAGGTAAGCGTTGGTGGTGTAGCTAGGCTAGCAGGCGAGGTTGAAATTGAGGAGCTAGATGTAGGTGGCCATGCCAGCCTAGCTGGTGGCCAGGTCGGGAAGGTGGACGTGGGTGGCAGCCTTGAGGCAAGTGGTGGGCTCGTGTTCAACGATATAGATGTTGGTGGCTCCGTGGTCCTAGCTGGTGGTAAGGGGGGCGATATAGATGTTGGTGGCATTCTGGTGTCCAAGGGACCCCTAGAGTCCTTTGGATCCATAAATGTCGGTGGGCGGGTTGAGCTACAGGGGCCATCTAGGGGCCAGGCCATAAGCGTTGGTGGTAGCCTGAGGGTAGATGGAGACCTTGAGCTAGCCTCTAGCCTCAAGGTCGGTGGGACAGCTAGGATAGCTGGTCGCCTCCTAGCTAGCTCCATCAGCGTTGGCGGGGAGCTGAGGGCCGAGGAGGTTAGGGCCATAGATAGCATCAAGGTAGGTGGCCTCCTCTCAGCACCAGGTGGCATTAGGGCGAGGTACGTTGAGGTAGGCCATAGGGGCCGTATTGAGGGGCCAGTTAGGGCTAGGGAGGTTAGGGTGCGATCTAGGGCTAGGGTAGAGGACATATGGGCAGATGATATAACGCTTGAGGAGCGCTCTAGGGCCAGGAACCTATACGGCAGGTGGATATACATTGAGCGTGGCTGCGTTGTATCAGGTGAGGTCAAGTACGTAGATGAGCTCGTGGTTGAGGAGCACGTGAAGCTAGCTAGGGAGCCAGAGAAGGTGGAGAGGCCAGAGGACATAGGGCTTGGTGAAGCTACGTAGGAGCACTTATACGACAGATGCCCCCGTCCTACTGGTGCTTGAGATTGGTGCTCCTTAGGGTCGCTAGGGTTGAGTCCTTTGAGACGGTTGAGGGGGAGCTAGGTAGGCGCATAGAGCTCGTGGAGGAGAAGCCCGCCACGGCTTCCATAACGCCAGCTGGCCCCCAGCCAGAGGAGGTCAGGTTGGCCCACGAGCTAGCGCAGACCATGTTCCAGGCCATGCAGATGCACATACCCATATTCAGGGCCAGTCGCAGGGTGAGGAGCCCTAAGATAATCCTCTTCCTAACTGAAGCTGAGTGCGAGGAGCTAGGCTTGGAGTTCAACGTAAACCAGCTCTACGATGTTGAGTTCTTAAATGGCACGATAAGGTTCAAGAGGGTTGAGTAAGATCTACTAGCTCCCTAAGCCTATCGCCATGCTTCTCAAGGAGGCGCCTCAAGGGCCTTGTTATATCCATGCTGAGGGCCTCATCTATGCCAACCCACCTAGCATCAAGGGCATCGGTAGCTGGCCTTAGCTGGCCTGAGATCGGGCGTGCTACGTAATCAACGATGACGTAGTGGTAGCGCACACGGCCTTCCTCATCCCTCCTTATGACCTCTACTACATCAAGGACATCTAGCACCTCTACTAGGAGGCCAGTTTCCTCTAGCACCTCCCTAACGACGGCTTCCCTAAGGCGCTCCCCTAGCCTGACCACGCCACCAGGGAGGCTCCACTTCCCCCTCCCTGGCTCACTAGCCCTTCTGACGAGCAGGAGCCCCTTCCCTGAGATGACGGCTGCAGCAACAGCTACAACGGGCGCAACTGGGTACTCACGCCTCAAGGCCGAGGGCCTAAGCAGCAAGCAGCTTATTATGCCTACCCCCTCCCGCCCTTGGGAGGCCAGCTGAACTCCACCAAGCCCAGCAGCCTTAGGGCATCTAGCAGCCCCTCGGCGTAGGAAGCAGCAGCTATGCTAGTTATGTGCTTCCCAGCCTCTAAGAAGCGTTCTGCATCTTCCTTATACCGCCTAGCTAGGTCAATTACGTGCTCTACTTCCCGCTCCCCTATGGCCCTACTGCCTTCCCTAGTGGATAGGGTTGAGAAGGCAAAATCAAGATTGCCTATGTACTTCTCAGAGAGCTCCTCTGCCCCCTCGGCCTTACGTTCACGGCTAGCTGGGCTAGGTGGCCTCTGGCTTGCTACCCAATCTGGCGCACCAGCGAGGGTCCTCAAGGCCTCTGCCTCCATGAAGTGTAGGTCGCCTGGGATTACGATGGCATGTGGTGGTGGCCCGAAGTCCTGCTCTAGGAGCTCCCCTACTGCATTGGCCCTTACTACTGGCTCAGGCGATCCAGCCCTCGCAACCCCTATGGCCAGCGTGCTAGGCCCAATTACGCCCTCGCCTAGCTCATCCTCAAGCTCAAGCAGGAGCTCTAGGCCCTCCCTGATGGTCATGAAGCGCCCTTCCTCAGCTCTCGCATCAAGGAGGCATAGGGTGTGGAGCCCCCTGGCCCTGTTCTCAGCAATAGCCCTGTACGGTGCCTCTGAGAGGATCCCTCCCTCACGGTAGGTGATGGTGGCCGTCCTACCGAACTTGTAGGCCTGAAGGCCAGTTAGGCCTACTACAGCCGATATTATGCTTGGGGCATGGATCAGCCTCGTCCTTATGCCTAGCCCCTCTGCCCTAAGCCTAATGGCCACGTGCGTTGTAGCTACCATTGGGTCGCCTGGGACTAGGAGGGCTACATCACGGCCAGCTAGGGCCTCACCTATTAGTGGCTCTGCATCCTGCTCCTCTAGGACGTGCCTGCTTACGAGTTCTACGGGCTTGCCTAGGAGTGCCTCAAGCCTGCTTATGGATACCCCTGGCATGAGGCTTGTGTATAGCTCTAGGAAGACCACATCTGCCTTCTTAGCTGCTGAGAGGCCCTTAAGCGTCATGCCCCCCTCATCGTAGAGGCCAAGGCCAATGAAAGTAAGCGTGCCTGCCACCTCAGCGCACCGACCTTATATAAGGAAGGGGAGCGATAAGCGTGAGGTGGTGGAGATTGGCTAGGCCCCTTAGGCTATCTAGCTGGGCGATGTCCGTTGAGTATGCCATAAGGGATGTCGTAGTGCCAGCCAAGGAGCTAGAGCGCAAGGGCAAGAGGATAATATACTTGAACATAGGAGATCCAGTTAAGTTTGATTTTGATACGCCAGAGCACGTAAAGGAGGCGCTCTGCAGGGCCGTGAGGGAGGGCAAGAACTGGTATGGGCCATCTGAGGGCCTGTTAGAGCTCAGGGAGGCCATCTGCGAGAAGGAGAAGCGATATAACGATGTTGATATAACGCCAGATAAGGTAATCATAACGCATGGCGTATCAGAGGCCATCAGCTTCCTCACGACAGCAGTGTTGGAGCCTGGGGATGAGGTGCTAGTGCCAGGACCAACCTACCCACCATACATATCCTATCCAAAGCTATGTGGAGCTAAGCCCATTCCATACAGGACGGTTGAGGAAAAAGGCTGGAAGCCAGATGTAGATGACCTAAGGGCGAAGGTAAGTGAGCGCACTAAGCTACTGGTCTTGATAAACCCAAATAACCCATGTGGGACCGTTTACGATCAGAAGACAGTTAAGGCCATATTGGATGTAGCTGGTGAGCATGGCTTGCTGGTGGCCTCAGATGAGATCTACGATAGGATTGTATTTGAGGGGAAGTTCAAGAGCACGGCCTCCCTAGCCAAGGACGTGCCCGTCGTGGGCCTAAATGGCTTCTCAAAGACGTACCTCATGACGGGCTGGAGGCTTGGCTACCTCTACCTCCACGATCCAGAGGGCACCCTTGATGAGCTCCTTGAGACGATACTGAAGCTAGCTAGGGTTAGGCTTTGCCCAAACACGCCAGTTCAGGTAGCAGCTATTGAGGCGCTGAGGGGGCCACAGGATCACGTAGCGGAGATGGTTGAGAAGCTGAGGAGGCGTAGGGACCTAGCCTACAAGCGCTTAAACGAGATAGAGGGCATAAGCACGGCTAAGCCAGAGGGGGCCTTCTACATATTCCCAAGGGTTGAGGGAATTGGCTCTACCTGGAGGACGGATAAGGACTTCGTGCTAGAGCTCCTGAGGGAGGAGGGCGTCCTAGTAGTCCACGGCTCTGGCTTCTGCCCCACCTACGGCCCTGGCCACTTCAGGGCTGTCTTCCTACCGCCTGAGGAGCTGCTTGAGGAAGCCTTCGGCAAGCTAGAGGCGTTCATGGAGAGGCACGTAAGCCCATAGTGCTCTTGCTTCCCCCTAGCGCTCAGCCCTTAATGCTTAATAAGGCTTGAGGGGCTAAGGAGCTTGGAAGGCGAAGGCCTTGCCCACATACGACCTGGTGGTAGTTGGCCACTTCGCACTAGATGTGATAATAAGGCATGGAAGGCCAGTTCAGGGGGCATTAGGGGGGCCACCTACCTATGCCTCGCTAGCAGCTAGGAAGCTAGGTGCATTAGTCAGCGTAATATCAAAGATAGGAGATGACTTCCCAGCTGAATACATGCGCTTCCTAAACATGAGTGGCCTAGACCTCTCTGGCCTTAAGGTAGTTGAGGGGGCGCCTACGACCAACTACGTGCTTGAGTACCTAGATGGCGAGAGGAAGCTAGTTCTAAAGGCCAAGGCCCCGCCGATAGCACCTGATGATGTGCCCCCTGACCTAATGGCCAAGGCCGTGCTCGTATCGCCGATAGCAGGTGAGGTCTCCAACATAATAATCTCGGAGCTGAGGAGGCACTCTGAGTTCCTCTGCCTTGACCCACAGGGCCTCGTCCGCTCCTTTAGGCCAGATGGCGCTGTTGAGCTTAAGAGCTGGTTTGATGCTTCCGTCCTAAGCATAACGGACATCTTCAAGGCCTCCTTCCGTGAGTATGAGCATGTAATTGGGACTAAGTGGATAAGAGAGGGCATCTCAAAGCTACACAGGCTAGGCGTGGGCATAGTGATAATAACGCTAGGTGAGGATGGCTCCCTCATCTCCACCCAGGGAGGCATATATGCTATCCCAGCCTATGAGACGAACGTGGTTGAGACGACTGGGGCAGGCGATGCCTACATAGGTGCCTTCCTAGCTGAGTACGTACGTGGTGAGGACCCCGTTTGGTGTGCCTGCGTTGGCTCTGCTGCAGCATCCTTTGTCGTAGAGGCCTTTGGCCCCTCTAGGTTTGGCGAGAGGGATGAGGTGCTAGCTAGGGCTCAGGAGCTCTACGATAGGGTAGTAAAGGTTTAATGGCCTCCTAGCCCTGGGTAGCTGGCCTTGGGGAAGATAGCTAGGGGACAGAAGTGCAGCGTGATAGGCTGTGATAAACCTGCAGTTCGCTCCCTCCCAGCCAGCAAGGTAATAGATGCTGGCCTTAGGGTTGGGGAGGGCCGTAGGGCCTATCTATGCAAGGAGCACTACAAGGAGTTCAAGCGTAGGACGAAGAAGGAGCGTAAGATTGAGCGCTGGAGGCACATGGCCTACTTCTAGGGGCTAGGGGAACCAATTTAAGTAATGCCTTCTTATGCGCCTAGGCCAGGCGGTGGCAGGTGCCTTGGTGGGCGTGGAGTACTTGGTCATAGATAAGTCAGGCCGTGAGCACGAGCTAGACCTAACCGACATAGACGCCTGCCCTCCCGTGGCCCAGGACGAGCTACTTAGGCAGTTCATACTTAGCGAGGAGGTCGGGCGCATACCACATGAGGCACCAGCCCACATAAAGCTCATGCAGAGGCTGGAGCTCGTGGATTACGAGCCAGCTAGCGATGTAGGGCACATGCGCTTCTACCCAAAGGGAGCCCTAATGAAGGACCTAATTGAGGATTGGGTTCTAAACGTGGCCCTTAGCCTTGGCGCCATGGTGATAGAAACGCCAACCATGTATAGGGCAGATGAGCCTGATATAAGGGCACAGGCAGAGCGATTTATAGAGAAGGACTACAAGCTTGATGTAGATGGGAAAAAGCTCTTCCTCCGATTCGCAGGTGATTTCGGCCTCTTCAGGATGATGAAGAACGCTAGGATGAACGTTAGGCAGCTGCCAGTTAGGGTATTTGAAATAGCCCCAAGCTACAGGCTTGAAACACGCCGTGAGTGCGTTGGCCTAAGGCGGATGAGGAAGTTCACCATGCCCGACCTCCACTGCTTCTGCAAGGACCTAGAGCAAGCTAAGGAGGAGTTCAGGCTCCTCACGCTGAAGTACGCTGAGCTCCTAAGGGGCCTCGGCCTGGATTTCGTCCACGCCTATAGGGCTGAGAGGGCCTTCTACGAGGAGAACCGTGATTTCTTCGTAAAGGTAGCCGTTGAGCTAGGCAAGCCCACTATGGTCCAGCTCCTGCCAGAGCGCAAGCACTACTGGGCACTTAAGAACGAGTTCCAATATGTTGATTCCGTCGGCAAGAACTTCCAGCTCTCAACCGTCCAGATAGATGTAGAGGATAGCGAGCGCTATGGCATCACATACACAGATGTAGATGGCTCCGAGAGGGGCTGTGTAATCGTGCACTCAAGCCCAGGAAGCATAGAGAGGCTGATGTGTGCTGTGCTTGAGGAAGCTGCTAAGGCCATAAAGGCAGATAGGCTAGCCATGGTACCGACCTGGCTCTCGCCTACGCAGGTCAGGTTGATACCAATAGCCGATAGGCACCTAGAGTACGCCATAAAGGTAGCTGAGGAGCTCGTGGGGGCAGGCATAAGGGCAGATGTAGATGATAGGAAGCACACCATGGATTGGAAGGTAAGGGCAGCTGCTATGGAGTGGGTGCCCTACGTGGGCGTGGTCGGCGATAGGGAGGTACGTGAGGGGCGTGTTATGGTAACCATAAGGGCCAAGTCGGAGCCAAATAGGCCATATAAGGTCAGCATGACAGTTCAGGAACTAAGGGATACCGTCCTAAAGGAGCTAGAGGGCAAGCCGAGGAGGCCAAGCTACTTACCAATGCGACTATCCATGAGGCCTGGCTTCAGGAGCTAGGCCATTTGACTGCCTAGCTTAGAGTACGACGGCCCTTAGGGCCTTTACACCTTTCTTAACCCTTAGGGCATCTGCTAGCTCCCTTATCTGCCTTGCCTCCCCTCTAACAGCTAGTACTTCAAGGCAGTCTTCTTCTGTCAGATGGATGTGTAGTGTAGCTGCTATTATCCCATCGTGCTCATGCTGTATTTCAAGTAGCTCCTCCACTAGGCCTGGCTTGCCATGCTCATATATCATCACGATAGCACCATTTACCATTCCGCTGAGCTCCTTGGAGCTCTTCAGCTCAGCTAGGAAGGCCCTCATGGCATCCTGTAGTGCCTTTGAGCGGTTTGGATAGCCTATATCCATGACTACCTTATCAAACTCTGCTAGTAGGTCGGAGGGAACCGATATGCAGATACGCTCTGTCCTCTTCATGCCTATAGGACTATGCTGCTGCCCCTTTTTAACACTTGCCCCCAATAGCCTTAGGGGCTCCATTGGCCACCGAGCTCAAGGCAGGCAGCATAAGAGTACGCCTAGTGTGGTTTGATAGCCTTGGGGCGAAGAGCAGCTGCCTCCTAGTCAGGACGCCAGATGTGAGAGTGCTAGTAGACCCAGGGGCAGCAGCAATGCAGCCTAGCTTCCCCCTGCCGAGCCATGTGAAGGAGGAGCTTAAGCTAAGGGCCTACAGGGCCATAGAGGGGGCAGCCAGGAGGGCAGATGCCGTAATCATAACGCACTACCACTACGACCACCACGTACGCTTTGACTTCCCAATAGATGCTAGGTCCATCTACGCTGGCAAGGTAATATGGGCTAAGGATCCAAATTGCTACATAAATAAATCACAGTGGAGCCGTGCTAGGCTCCTCTTCAGCCAGATGTGCCAGGAACTAGCTGGCCAGGACCTTAAGGAGCTCCTAGTGAGGCCAGGGCAGAGGGAGTTCAAGGACCCAATGGCGGGCCTCAGGCTAGCTGCTGAGAGGGACTTCGGTAGCTACCGTGCTAGGAGGGAAGAGCTCCTAGCCAAGGGGCGGGCCTGGCTCAGGAGGCTAGCTGAGGAGCTCTGGGCCAAGCAGCCCTGGCTGCCAAGCCACCTTGAGCTAGGCCCGACCACGGTGGAGTTCGTGGATGGGCGTGAGGTAGAGGTCGGCCACACGACCATAAGGTTCGCTGGGCCCCACTTCCACGGCATTGAGTACGCAAGGGTAGGCTGGGTCCTATCCATAGTGGTTGAGAGGGGCGAGCACAAGCTCCTGTTCAGCTCGGACCTCCAGGGCCCCGTGATAGAGGATTACGCCGAGTGGATCGTGGCCGAGGACCCCGACCTGCTCATCCTAGATGGGCCTCCCACCTACTTGCTGGGCTACATGATGAACAGGATCAACCTGCGCAGGGCCATAGGGAACATCTGCCGAGTAATCAGGGCCGTGAGGGCGGACCCGATAATCCTGGACCACCACCTGCTGAGGGAGGCCCGCTACGCTGAGCGCCTCTCAGAGGTCTATCGGGTCGCTAGGGAGGCTGGCAAGCGTGTCCTAACGGCTGCTGAGCTAATGGGGCAGGAGCCCGTGGTCCTGAGGGCAAGCCGAGGGCAAGGCCTGCTCTATAGCCCGTGATGGCGTATGGCCCTGTACTAAGCACACTCCTCAATAACGGCAGCAGCTATGCTGAAACCCGTGCTGTACTTGCATGGTCCCCGCCATGCCTCCCTCTGCCCACGGGCTCCCTCAGCACTCAAATTCCCAAGTAGGCCCCGTGAGCGCCCTTATGATGGTCCCCTCTATGATGAATATGGCCTCATCAATTACCTCAACATCGCTTGGTGAGCATGGGTAGGATTCCTTAACACGGCCACTATCAACTACTATAACGGCGTTCTCAACAGCTATGTAGAGCTTACCGCCTACTAGCTCAGCATCAATTGGGCTATCAACGAGGTACTCAAGTACCTTGGAGCCAGATGTGTCCGTAAGGATCACCCTATCTGGGAGGCAGAGCAATATCCTATCTGGTGCTATGAAATCAGCATCCCTTATGCCACTAAAGGCATCTGTGCGCCAGGTGATGTGGCCGCTTAGCTCCATGATGAATAGCTCATCCTCCCTAGCCACTAGGAGCTCATTAGGCCCAGCGAACTCTATATCAACTAGGCCAGTTAGGCTTGAGTTATGCCAGATGGTCTGGCAAGTTGCATTCAAGATCCTAACGCCCCCTGCATCTGCCACAAGCGTTAGCTCACCGAGCACATCTATAGCGTAGGCACCAAGCAGGTACGGGTAGGCCCAATCCAGCTTTATTATGCCATCCCTCCTGGCTAGCTCACCAGCCCAGCACTCACCAGTATCGCCAAGCCTAGCTACGTAGTAGACACGGCCA
>DQYM01000170.1 GCA_011040545.1 Candidatus Bathyarchaeota archaeon
CCATCAGGCCCCGGTAGTTAGGCATGGGCAGCCCTCATCGGGGCCATGGGGCAGTTGGAGGGCCTTAGCATAAGCCTTTTCCCATCGCCTATCTCGCTTAAGTAGGTGGGCAGGGGACCCTACACTGGGCTGGTGTAGGGATTGAGCCTGGATGAAATGCGTAGGAGCTTGAGCTCCATAAGCATAGTAGTGTTCCCGCTCCCTGGCGATGAGCAAGGCCTTGTTGAGCGCATAAGGAGGGCCGTAGAGGGGGCTGGCATGAGGGCCTTCATAAGAGCTGAGGGGTATGCCTTCATGCCATCTGAGGTGGTCGGTGCCCTTGGCCTCCCCCACCTAAGGCTAGCGGTAGTTGAGGATAGGATAGTGATGTGGGTTAGGGACCCATTTAGGCTTGGCGAGGGCTGCCTTGAGGCTGGGCTAGCCCCCCAGGACCTATATGAGGGCATAACGAGGGCTGCTAGGGCTGCTGCCTCAGAGGTCCTAGCCTACTGCTCAGAGAAGGGTGCTGGTGCTATAGTCCACGTTCCCTAGAAGACTTAAATTGACCCTTGCGGAGCTGAAGCTGAGGGGGCCATGAGCACTCAGTTCACTAGGGAGGAGCTAGAGGAGATAGAGAAGATAAGGCACCTCCTTGAGCCAGGCGAGCAAGTGCTAGTAGTAGCTAGGCAGAGCCGTTTCTGGCCTGGTGGCAGCCTCACGACGCCTAATACCATATTCGTTACGGATAGGAGGATTATAATAAGGAACCCAATGCTCCTGGGCCTCAGGGAGGAGATAACCATCATACCCTACGACCAGATCACGGCCATAGAGCTTGAGAAGGGCGTATTCACGTCTGAGGTAAGGGTGGTAGCACCTGGCCTCTTCCCAGTTGGCGTTACGGAGGACATCCTAGGCGGTGGGATAAGGGTTGAGGGAGGGGCAGCCGTCATACAGGCCATACCCAAGGACAAGGCAGAGCTCATAGTTAAGGTCGTTAAGGAGCGCATGGAGGCTATCAGGGCAGCACGGGCAGCTCCAGCACCAGCTCCAGCGCCCTCGCCACTAGATGAGCTGAAGAAGCTAAAGGAGCTCTTGGACATGGGTGCTATAACAAAGGAGGAGTATGAGGAAGCTAAGAAGAAGATACTAGCTAAGCTCTAAATCACGGCCAGATGGCCTAGCGAGCTTCAGTTACCTCGCACCTCAAGCGTCTTATTATGTCTTCTGCTTCTTCAGGCTTCACCTTAAGCGTGTAGAGGCGACTTGGCGTCCTCAGCTTCAGCTTAACGATGTCGCCACTCCTCTTAACCAAGCAGTATAGAGCCCTCTCGGAGATACGTATGAACTCCTCTGGGTCAAATACCTCCATTGGCATGCCTTCGGCCTCCCTCAGCCCTCCCCCAGCAGGCTTAAAAAAGCATTTGCCGTAGGCTGCTGTGCCATGCTCATGCCATTTAAATAGCTGGAGTAGGCATTTACTTAGGTGGAGGACTTGAAGCTAAGCATAAGCGAGCTGGCCAAGCGGATAGATCATGCCATCGTGAAGCCAGATGCTACATGGCAGGATGTCAAGCAGGGCTGCCTTGAGGCCAGGGAGCTTGGCCTAAGGGGCATCTGCGTCCCACCATGCTATGTTGGGAGGGCCTTGGAGCTCCTAGAGGGCTCTGGAGTAAGGCTGTGTGCTGTAGTTGGCTTTCCCTTCGGCTTTGATTTACCTGAGGCAAAGGCCCTTGAAGCCCGTAGGGCCGTGGAGCTAGGTGCTGATGATGTAGATATGGTTATTAACATATCGGCCCTTAGATCTGGCCTCTACGACCTAGTGCTTGAGGACCTAAGTAGGGTGGTGGAGGCTGCTAGGGAAGGGGGAGCTATCGTAAAGGCCATAGTTGAGGCCTGCTACCTCTCTGAGGAAGAGCTAAGGGCTGCCTGTGAGCTAGCCCTAAGGGCTGGTGTGGATTTCATAAAGACATCAACAGGCTTTGGCCCATCTGGTGCTAGCGTGGAGGTCGTGAGGATGATAAGGTCCATAGTGGGTAGTAGGGCTGGCATCAAGGCCTCTGGTGGCATAAGGACGTATGAGCAAGCGATGTCCATGATAGAAGCTGGTGCAGATCTAATAGGCACGAGCACGCCTAGGGCCATACTAGGTGGTGCGAGACCTAGGTAGGCCCTAGTGGGTGCGGTAGCTGGCCTTCTATGAGCGGAAATGCTTATCACCACCTACACGACCTAGGGCAGGGACGTGGGAGGTTGAGGGACCTAGCCGACCTAGCTGTTGAGCTGGCCCTTAAGATGGGAGCTGATTATGCAGAAGCCCGCTTCCACGAGGACGTAAGCAATATGTACATGCTTAGGAATGGCATGCCAGAGGTAGCTGGCTTCGTTAGGGCTCGTGGCATTGGGATAAGGGTGCTCGTGAATGGGGCACTTGGCTTCTCATCCCTTAACAAGCCCGATAGGACGCTACTTGAGCGTAGGGTTCAGGAGGCCATATCAATGGCTCGTGCCTCAGCTAGGACGAGGAAGAAGCCAATTCGCTTCTCAGAGGAGAGGGCAGAAGAAGCTAGGTGGGAGGTGAAGCCCAAGGAGCCATTTGACTCAGTAGCTATTGAGGATAAGATGGCCCTACTATACGATATAGATAGGGTGCTCTCAGATGAGCAGGAGATAGGTGCTCGCATCCCCTTCAGGCTCCTTGAACTCTCAGAGAGCACTAGCACACGCTACTTCGTCAACAGCGAGGGGGCACGTATATCCTCTACCGTGCCGAGGATCATGTTCCTTGCCGTAACAACCGTCCTTGAGCCAGAGAAGGGGACTGAGCAAGATATGGTGCAGAAGGGGGCTTCTGGTGGCTGGGAGGCCCTTAGGGCATGGGACCTAATGGACATGCTAAGGGAGCGCCTCAAGGCCCTTACTAAGGTGCTTAAGGAAGGCGTGAGCCCACCGAAGGGCAAGATAGACATCGTGCTTGGCTCAGAGGTGGTCGGCCTGATGGTGCATGAGAGCTGTGGCCACCCGTATGAGGCAGATAGGATCCTCGGCCGTGAGGCAGCTCAGGCTGGTGAGTCCTTTGTCTCGCCAGATATGCTAGGCCAGAGGATAGGCTCAGAGCTAGTTACGGTAGTTGATGACCCAACCGTTGAGGGCTCCTACGGCTACTACCTATATGACGATGAGGGCGTGAGGGCTAGGAGGCGGTTCCTCATAAAAGATGGCATAATAAATGAGTTCCTACACAACCGTGAGACAGCTGCTTCCCTTGGCGTCTCAAGCAATGCTGCAGCTAGGGCAAGTGGCTTTAATAGGGAGCCCATCGTTAGGATGGCAAATACCTTCATGCTGCCAGGCGACCACGAGTTTGAAGAGCTGCTAGAGGACGTGAAGCTAGGCGTTTACATCAAGACCTATGGGGAGTGGAACATAGATGATAGGCGATTTAACATGCGCTTCATTGGCCGTGAGGCCTACCTAATAGAGGGCGGTGAGCTTAAGGGTCCAGTTAGGAGGCCAGTGCTTGAGATAACAACGCCAGGCTTCTACGGGAGCATAGACGCCATTGATAAGAACCTCTCCCTAGATGCTGGAACGTGCGGTAAGGGAGATCCACCACAGGGGGTGCCAGTTTGGTTTGGTGGGCCAAACGTGAGGTTAAGGGGCGTGGCCCTAGGGGGGTTGTGATGTGGAGCTGAGGGAGCTAGCCCAGCTAGCCCTTAAGGAGGCCCTTGGGCTTGGGGCTGATGAGGCAGCGGTGATAGCACATAGGAGCATATCAAGGCAGGTGAGGTTCGCAAACAATGAGGTAACGATCACGAAGACCTGGGACGACCTGAACCTATACGTGCTGCTGGCTAAGGAGGCAAAGCTAGTTATAACCTCCCTAGCGAACATAGAGCCAGATGCCATAAGGAATGCCCTAAAGGACCTAATGGGCCTTGTAGCCGTCATGAAGCCAAGGCCAGATTACGCCCCGCTCCCAGAGGGGCCGTTTGAGTACAAGCCCATCTCAGGCCTCTACGATGAGAAAATAGCCCAGATGAGCGATGAGGCCATAGATATAGTCCAGGAGGCCATAAACAAGGCCCTTGAGGCTGGCGGTAAGCGGGTAGCTGGGACGTTTGCCTTTGGGGTTGAGGAGGCCTCTCTCCTGACATCAAGGGGTGCTGAGGGGGAGGGGCGTAAGACCAGGGCCACGTTGGTCGTAAGGGCTCTAGCAGATGGGGAAGCTGCTGGCATGGGTACTACATGTGGGACACGCCTAAGGGACCTGGATCCAGCCTCAGCAGGTGAGGAAGCAGGTCGCTTTGCAAGGCTATCCTTGAACCCTGAGCCCCTTAAGCCAGGTAGGTACGATGTTGTATTTGGTAGGCCAGCTTGTGCTGTATTCTTTGATATAGTAGCTGGCATGACATCTGCATTTTACGTGGACTCAGGCCTCTCCTGCTTCATCGGCAAGCTAGGGCAGCAGGTAGCTAGCGAGCTCTTAAGCATCTATGACGATGCTAGGCTTGAGGCTGGCCTTGGGAGTAGGCCATTTGATGATGAAGGGCTGCCTACGGCCCGTAAGGCCATAATAGAGGGCGGTGTCCTCAAGACCTACTTGCACAACTCAATCACGGCCAAGAGGCATGGGACGAGCTCAACGGCTAATGCAGGCTGGATAGTGCCCCAGCCCTGGAACGTGATCGTTAGGCCAGGCGACCTAAGCGATGAGGAGCTACTGGCTGAGGTAAGGCATGGTCTCTTCGTGAACAACATAACCTACGTCCGCTTCCAGGACTACGCTAAGGGCGATTTCTCAGCCGTGATAAGGGATGGCGTCTTCCTCATAGAGGATGGCGAGCTAAAGAAGGGCGTTAAGGGCCTAAGGCTAAGCGATAACGTGCTGAACATCCTCAAGTCCATTAAGGCCCTATCTAGGGAGGCCCGCCAGGTATCGCACTGGTGGATGGAGTGGGGCAGCCCAGCTGTTGTAACACCGCTCTTCCTAGCTGAGCGTATTGGCTTCACGGTCCCAACTAAATAGCATCCTTTTTTGCCTATTCCACCCGTTCCCCGCCTAGCTGTCCCTCTAGAGCCCAGGATGGAGCAGGTGGCACTACTGGCTGGTAGGCAGGGGCTGCTGGCTGTATGTAGGATGGCCTCCTACGCCTAAGGAGCATCCTTATGCCCTGGATGAGGAACATGATGAGTGATAGGCCACCGATGGCCATCTCAGATAGGATTACTAGGCCAGCCGTTAGGTAGGCTAGGATGTCGTAGGGGGCACGTTGTATCCACACCGACCAAACCTGTATGTGGTAGTTGAAGAACCAGTGTAGCAGTATGGAGGCGTAGATGCCGTAGCTAGTGAAGCAGGCACCTAGGACCAGCCCTATGGCTGCAGCCGTTATGGCCTTCCCTGGCTCCCAGGTGCCAGCTGCCACGTGGGCTAGGCCAAAGGCAAGGGAGGATGCTATCACTAATAGCCAGGTTAGGGGCCTAAGGCGCTTCCTCACGTCCTTGCTCAAGGCCCCTGGGCAGAATAGGCCCTTTAGGAAGAGGGATAGGGAAGACGGCTCTTCCTTCATAGCGTACGTGCCCCAAGGCGATGATTTAGCCCCTCTGGCCAGCATTGCAGCTATGCCCATTGGCAGCCCTATTAGGAGTAGCCTGAAGAACAGCTCCTCTACTACTGCAGCATAGCTTGCCTCAAGGAGCATGAATATTGGGCCTGGCAGCTTGCCCTTCACGCCAGTGCCGATGCCAGCCATGTTAACTAAGAAGTTCAATATGAACCAGCCAGTTAGGGAAGCAGTTGATATGAAGGGGAAGGCGTAGAGGAAGTTGCTCATGGCCTTCTTCAGTGGCTTGCCATAGCTATTTATTAGTGCCCTATGGTATCCACCTGAGCTTATAGCAGATACTATGAAGCAGGTTATGAAGATGCCCTGGAGCACGGCTGCTAGGACCCAGGCTGGCGTGCTGGGCAGTAGGATAGCATATGCCAATATCAGGATATAGGGCCTAAGCACAAGCGACCATATATCTGTTACCACGAAGCCAAAGGCGCCCATTGAGGTGATGCTATCGCCATCATCCTGAATGGATATCTTTAAGCGCACACATCCATCCCCGCCAGCGTAGAACACGCTAGTTAGCACGTCCGTCCCATTTGTATCATAAGTCCACGTGCTGCCCGTATTTAGGTCTGTTACCACGAGCACATCCCCTTCCTCAAGCATTACATCAATAAACCAGATCCTAGCCCAGGGCACCCTCACGGCTATCTCTTCCTCCCAAGGTGGGGAGGCTGGGTATGGGCATGGGCTCTCTACCTGTACTAGCTCCATGTTGTAGGGCGTGTTGAAGAAGAAGTTAGCGCCCATGTACAGGCTGACTAGGAACAGTATCAAGATGAGTATGGATATGACCGTTAAGAGCACCCTGATTAGCTTCTTCAGCACATCAAGGCCCCCTTCCTCCCGCTCAGCGGGGTACGTGGGCGGGATCACTGGCACCATGGCCCTTGAGCTCATGCTCCACCACCTCCCCTGGTTGGCAATAGGGGATATAAAACAGCTAGTGGCATTAGGTAAGGGCCTAGGCTTGAGCGAGGGTGTGATAAGCTCAAGGGACATGGCAATTGCTGATGAAAATGCGAGCTTCCTTGGCGTGCCAAGAGCACTACTCATGGAGAATGCTGGCAGGGCAGTAGCAGATGAGGTAGCTAGGCGATTTGGCGATCTAAGGGGCCGTAGGGTGGTCGTGGTAGCTGGCCTTGGAAATAACGGTGGGGATGGGCTTGTAGCTGCTAGGCACCTTGCCTCACGTGGTGCAGAGGTAGTCGTCATCCTGCTGGGCAGGGGGGAGCGGATAAGGACGGGGGAGGCAAGGGCGAACTGGCGTGCCCTAAGGAACATGCCCTTGAGCGCTAGGACCTACGAGGCCAGCAGTGCTGAGGAGCTAAGGGCAATCTGGGGCCAGCTGGGGGTCCACGAGGCAGATATCATAATAGATGCTATCTTCGGTACTGGCGTTAAGGGGCCTATAAGGAGCCCCTACTCAGATGCCATAGAGCTGATAAATAGCTCAAGGGGATTTGTAGTAGCTATTGATGTCCCCTCTGGCCTTGAGCCAGATACTGGAAGGCCCCTTAGGCCAACTGTAAGGGCTAACATTACCATTACCATGCACAAGGCAAAGCCAGGCCTCCTAAGGCCAGAAGCACGTAATTTCGTAGGTGAGCTCATAGTAGCCAACATAGGAATGCCACCAGAGGCAGAAGTAGTAGTTGGTCCAGGCGACCTAAGGGCCTGCCTAAGGCCAACTAGGCCTCCAAATGCAAAGAAGGGCGATTTTGGCCGTATCTTAGTCGTAGGTGGAGGCCCCGATTACTCTGGTGCGCCTGCTCTCTCTGCCCTTGCTGCCCTCAGGGCTGGAGCTGATTTGGCCATAGTTGCTGCCCCTAGGTCCGTAGCAAGCGTGATAAGATCCTTCTCGCCCAACCTCATAGTAAGGGCCTTGGGTTCTGAGGCCCTCTCACCAGCCGATGTCCCCTTCCTACTTAAGCTAGCTGAGCGCTCCACCTGTGTAATCATAGGGCCAGGTCTAGGCCTTGAGGAGGGCACTTTTGAGGCAGTAAGGACCTTCTTAGAAGCTATTAAGGGAAGGAAGCCACTTGTTATAGATGCAGATGCTATAAAGGCTCTAGCTTCTAAGCCAGTTGACCTATCTGGCACTAGCACCGTTATAACACCTCACGCAGGTGAGCTAAGGCTGCTCTCAGGCCGTGATGTGCCTCCACCTGAGGACCTAAGGGCTAGAATGGAATTCGTTAAGCAGGTAGCTAGCGAGCTAGGCACTACCTTGCTCCTAAAGGCCCACATAGATATCATATCTGATGGCAGCCGTGTGAAGATAAACATAACGGGGAACCCTGCCATGACGGTTGGTGGCACTGGCGATGTCCTAACTGGCCTAGTAGCTACATTCCTCTCCTGGAGCCTAGGCTCATTTGAGGCAGCTTGCCTCGGTGCCTTCGTAAATGGCATGGCTGGCGACCTAGCTGCAAGGGAGCTGGGCTACCACATAATGGCCACGGATGTGATAGAGCGCATACCTAGCGTTTTAAAGCCCTACGAGCGTGTTGAGCTTGGGACGCCAGGCCTTAGCTAGCCACGTGCTATGGGCAGCTCAGCAGTGGCCTCCCTCCTACGGCCTCGGCTAGCGAGCACTAGCCTAAGCCCATAGCGCCCCCTGCCTAAGCCCCAAGCGACCTCGCCTCCCGTTAGCTCCTTTAGGCTTAGGAGGGCATCTTCCTCTAGGTAGAGGATGGCTAGGATCGGCTCCCCTGGCCCTAAATCACATGAGAACTTAGCTGTTCCCTCCCTCACGGTGGCTAGCGTGCAGTTGAAGGCCAGGGTGGCAGCCTGGCCACCTGGCTCCCGCACGGGTATCTCACCTACTAGCTCAAGCCTAGCTCTAGCAGCCCTCCTGCCTGGGGCCTTCTCAAGCCAGCCCCACAGGCGCCCTTCCCCAAGCCTAACCATGGCCCTAGCTATGCCCTGGCCATCTGCTACGGCGAGCCTAATGGTATCCTGGCTAAATCGCACGTGGTCTGAGCCTAGGTAGCATAGTACGATGGGCTGGGATAGCAGGCCTCTTATTCTCACGGCTGGCGCCAGCATGTACGCATTGAGCTTCCGCCTTACGAGTGTGTAAGGGTGCCTGAGGGCTGCTATATCTATGGTATCTGCTTCTAGAACTCCACCTTTAGGCCTAAACTCAATCCACGCAGCATACTTTGCCATGCTGCCATAATTTAAGATGCCCATCACACCTTCTAAAATGCCAAGCTCTACCTTAGCTCGCTTAGGCAGCCTTATGTTCTCATGGGAAATATGTAGCTCCTGAGCTAGCCTCTGGGCCTCCTCCCACCTTGCCTTAGTATTTAGCCTCTCCCACACCGACATAGCAATTGAAGCCATCCCTACTAGGATCATTGAGGAAAGGATCCACAAGACATCCCTCGGGACAGCACCTACATCACCCCTCAGCGCAAGTGAGATCATGAAGAGGGAAATGCCAACTAAGCCCATGCCAGCTAGGGCAAGCGAGACCACGTTCCCTCGGTGGTAACGCCTAGCTAGCACGACCACCTTGGTCAAGGCCCTCACCTCTAGCTTAGAGCTGCCAGAACTCAGATTGTATGTGCCTTACGCTCCTAAGCACCTCCTCAGCCTTCCTCCTTAGCCTAGCTGGCGTCCTGGTCTCCTCATCAACAAGCTCGTAGTCCTGGCCAGCTAGGAGGGCTAGGTCGGCTGCGAACATCTTGCCTATGTGCGTGAGCGAGTAGCCCCCCTCTAGGACGGCAACCAGCCTGCCCGAGCAGCAATCACGTGCTAAGCGTGCTATGGCCGAGAAGGCCCTCAGCTGGCCGAGCATGGATAGGCCAAGCCTGGCTACTGGGTCGGCATAGTGGACATCGAACCCAACCGAAGCGAGCACGAACTCAGGCTCGTACTGCCTTACTATGGGCTCCACTAGCTCCTCAACGGCCCTTAGGTACACATCGTCCCCAGTGAGGAAGGGCAGGGGTACGTTCACGGTGAAGCCACGGCCATCTAGCGTACCAACCTCGTCCTCAAAGCCAGTGCCAGGGAACCACGTTGGATCCTGGTGTAAGCTAACGTACAGCACCTGGTCGGTTTCATAGAAGAACTCCTGCGTCCCATTCCCGTGGTGAGCATCAATATCAATTATGGCCACCCTCTTCAGCCCACGCCGTGAGAGCAAGTGCTGTGCCCCTATGGCCACGTTATTGAAAATGCAGAACCCCCTTGCGTAATCACGGCCAGCGTGGTGGCCAGGTGGCCTAACGAGTGCGAAGGCAGCCTTGTAGCGCCCCTCCAGCACTAGGTCCGTGGCCTGTATGACGGCCCCAACAGCGTGGATAGCAGCCTCATAGGAGCTGGGGCTAGCTACCGTATCGCCTAGGTCCATGACCCCACCGCCTAGGGAGCAGAAGTCCCTTACCCACCTTACGTAATCAGCATCGTGGAGGAGCTCTAGCTCCTCCTTGGTAGCTGCCCTAGGCTCTATGAGCTCGCAGGCCCCAGATGATAGGAGGTTAGAGCGCTCTAGCTCACTTAGCATTACTTTTAGCCTCTCTGGGCACTCAGGGTGGCCTGGCCCTGGCTCATGCCTTAAGAACACATCTGAGTACACCACGGCTACCTTCATGCCTGCTTAGGCAGGCTCCCAGGCCGAAAAACGCTTTCGCCTCATAGGAGGGGGGCATAGGCCCATATCAGGAGCGGGGAGGCCACTAGCATGGAGGCTGCGTAAGCAGCAAGCCTTGGGTACATCTCAACCTGCCTTAGCTCAAAGTACTCCGCAGTAGCTATGAAGCAGAGGTGCAGTGGCGATATTATGTAGCCCACCACGGCCCCACTGTAGGCCATTAGGACCTCAGCCGTGCTAAGCCCTGTCGGGAGGATGGTCATGGGCAGGAAGGCACTACCAGTAGCTAGGCCGAGGACCCAGCACAGCAAGGTGTAGGAGGCGATCTCTGGTAGGGGGAGCGAGGAGAAGACAGCCCCTAGCTCCGTAGGAGCCCCTGAGGCCTTAAATGCATCCCTGAATAGCATGGCTAGGAGAACTGGGGCAGCTATGTTGTATGCCCTGCTCCCCCTTAGCGCCCTCATGGCCGAGCTAGATAGGCCCTCCCTCCGCCAGGCTAGGGCAAGCGAGAGGGCTATGGATATGCAGACGAATAGGCTGAAGCCTAGGTCAGGGGCTCCTACTGCAGATAGGATGGCCTTAGCAATAGGGGCCACTAGTATTGGTGCTAACCCCCTAACCAACCTCACAACTGCCTCCTTTCTCCTTTCGGGGCCAGCTTTAGCTTCGCTTTCCTTACACTGGCTTATTCGGCTAGTCCTTGCGAAGGAAGCAGAGTAGCTTACTATAATATGTAGGGCTGAGATAGGCAGGAGGGCAAGCACGACCATGAAGATGCTCATGTTAAGTAGGGCTGGGCCAGCTAGGAACATGAGGGCTGGGGAGAATGGGTAGGCGAAGAAGTTGAGGTGCCTGAAGAGGAGGTTAGCTGTAGCTGGCCCCCTAAGGCTCTCCTCGCACTTGCTCTCCTCCTCAACTAGCGAAGCAGATAGCACTGCCCCTCCAGGAACTGGTAGGAGGCCAAATAGGATGGATCCAGTGGCCATTAGTGGTCGCCCCCTTAGGCCAAGCCCCCTGAGGCCCTCTGTTATATCCTCTATTTGGCTTAGCTCCCGCATTAGGGCACCTAAGATGGCTATTAGGCCCACGCTTATGGTTAGGTCCCATGTCCATATGTTGGATAGGCCTGCAATAAGGACATCACATAGGCTAAGTGGGCCTAGGGCTAGGAGACCAAAGGTTAGGAGGGCTACTAGAACGCAAGCCCACGTCCTAAGGCCAGCTAGGGAGAGGGCCACCATGATGGCTAGCGAGAGGGCCAGCCACCACACGACGCCCAGATGCCTCCACCTCCACGCCACAGCCAGGCTAGCATGTTAAAAAGGGAGCGGTGAGCAGCAAACTAGGCTACCTTACGCCCAATGGCTTGCCCATCTAAGCGAATAGTTTTTAAGATAGCTATCACATGGTGATAACGCCCGTAAGTGGAGGTAATCATCTTGGCCAAAAGGGTACTAGTAGCTCTAGGGGGGAACGCCCTCAAGAGGCCTGGTGGCAAGGGCACCTACGAGGAGCAGCTTGAGGCCGTGCAGAAGACGGCTAAGCAGCTAGCTGAGATGGTGGCTAGAGGCTACGACCTAGTGATAACACATGGAAATGGCCTCCAAGTTGGCTACCTGCTAATACAGCAGGAAGAGGGCGTGAGGAGGGGGGCTCCACCTCAGCCTCTAGATGTGCTCAACGCCATGACGCAGGGGCAGATAGGCTACATGCTCCAGCAGTGCCTTCAGAACGAGCTTAGATCTAGGGGCATAAAGAGGCCAGTCCTAACAGTTGTAACACAGGTCCTAGTTAGGCCAGATGATCCTGCGTTCAGCAAGCCAACTAAGCCAGTAGGTCCTTGCTACACTGAGGAAGAAGCCAAGAGGCTTGTTGAGGAGCGGGGCTACGTGGTCATGGAGGTCCCAGGCTCAGGTGGAAAGCGATTTAGGCGTGTTGTCCCATCTCCAGATCCAGTAGCCATAGTAGAGGCAGAGGCCATAAAGCGCATGTTGGATATGGGCATGGTGGTTATAGCTTGTGGTGGCGGTGGCGTGCCAGTTGTAGAGCAAGGTAGGAAGCTAGCTGGTGTTGAGGCCGTAATTGACAAGGACCTTGCTAGTGAGAAGCTAGCAGAGGTGGTTGGGGCAGATGTCCTGCTTATCCTAACAGATGTGAAAAAGGTAAAGCTGAACTACGGCAAGCCTAATGAGCGTGATATAGATGCCATGAGCGTGGAGGAAGCCAAGCGCTACATGGCCGAGGGGCACTTCCCACCTGGCAGCATGGGGCCAAAGGTTGAGGCCTGCATAAGGTTCCTTGAGCAGGGAGGCAAGCTAGCTATTATAGCACATCTGGAGGAAGCCCTAGAGGCCCTTGAGGGCCGAGCTGGGACGGTGATCTATGCTAGGCCACCTACACTAGAAAAGGTTAAGAGGGCGGGCGTACTGGGGATCATGCCATGAAGTATAGGCTCATGGACGTGCTTGCCTGCCCAGAGTGCAAGGGCTTCCCACTTGAGCTAATCGTGCTCTCGGAGAGGGAGCTTGAGGGGGTTGAGGCCCCTGAGGGCTTTAGGTGCGAGGAGTTCTGTGGCCTAGAGCGCAAGTTCGTGAAGGAGCTTGAGGCCGAGCCGAACTGTAAAGCCTGCTTTGCCCGTGAGGTCGTAGAGGGCATCCTATACTGCCCATCCTGTGGCCGTTGGTTCCCAATAATAGATGAGCTCCCCAGGCTCTTCCCAGATAGGATTAGGGAGGAAATCATGAAGAAAGAGGAATTGGCATTCCTCAGGGAGCACGCCAACGAGCTCCCAGCTAAGATAACCCAGGAGGGGAGGCCTTACAACCTCTCAAGCACCTAGGCTAGCTTAGGTTAAGGTTATGAGCCTGCACTAGGCTTCTAGGCATGGGGCTGTGAAGAAGGCTAGATTGGCTGATAGATGATGGAGCGGGTGAGCTCCAGAGCCCCAGGGGTTGCTTTTATAAGCTAGCTAGCCTAGGACCGCCTGGCGATGAGCTGTACTCCCGGCACTGAGCCAGCCTCAGTGGGCAGTGATGTGTTGGGTTTCAGCGAGCCAAGGGCCGTGAAGAGCACTGGATAAGCTGAGTGGCGCTGGAGCGCCATGAGGAGCCGTGTGAGGGCTGAGCCCATGCTGATGGGGAGCTACGTAGGTTGCTGCCCCTGCACCTAGGCGTGGTTGGGGGAAGGCCTATCCCCTGCCCCAGCTACATCCTGGGGCCTTGAGGGCTGAGGTAGGTAAGCTTAGGCCAGATGTGCTAGCCAAGCTCGTGTTCTCTAGGTTGGGCTCACCAGATCCTAGCGTGCTCGTTGGCCCAGCCTACGGTGAGGACTCAGCCATAATAGACCTCGGTGCCTTCGTCCTAGTGGCCCACTCCGATCCGATAACGGAGGCAGTTGGCCGTATTGGCTGGCTTGCCGTCCACGTGGCCTGTAATGATGTGGCCGTGAGGGGTGCTAGGCCAAGGTGGCTCCTTCCCGTCCTGCTGCTCCCAGAGGGCTGCCCAGAGGCCACCCTAGATGCCATAACGGCCCAGATTGACGAGGCAGCAAGGGAGGTAGGTGCAGCCATAGTAGGTGGCCATACTGAACGTGCCCCTGGCTTAAACAGGCCTATAATATCCATGACGGCCCTTGGCCTAGCACCAAGGGATAAGTTCGTGGTAACTGGTGGTGCTAGGCCAGGGGATGTAGTGCTCATGACGAAGGGGGCAGCCATAGAGGGGACGGCCATCTTAGCTACCGACTTCCTTGAGGAGCTTAGGAAGGCTGGCCTACCAGAGGGCTTGCTTGAGCGAGCTAGGGGCTTCATGGCTGAGGTAAGCGTGGTGGGGGAGGCACTTGCCCTAGCCGAGGTTGGCGTTAACTCCATGCACGACCCAACCGAGGGAGGCCTCCTCGGTGGCCTAGCTGAGGTTGCCTATGCATCAGGATGCCTGATAGAGGTTTGGGAGGAGAAGGTGCTTGTAAGGCCAGAAACAGAGGCCATATGTAAGGCCCTAAAGGTAGATCCCCTCAGGCTGATTGGCTCTGGCTGCCTTGTGGCCACTTTACCACCAGATAGGCTAGATGAGGCTGAGAAGGCTCTTAGGAGCTTAGGCGTGAGCTGGGCCATAATAGGCCATGTCCGTGAGGGCC
>DQYM01000059.1 GCA_011040545.1 Candidatus Bathyarchaeota archaeon
GATACGAAGACATCAACCGCCATGCTCTTCTCAGGCCCCCGCTGTGCTATTAGGTCAAACATGTGCTCCTCGCCAGAGCGACCATTTACGAAGCCTGGTGCCTGGATGCTGAAGCCCCTTGACCTGAGGAGGCCAACTATGGAACTCAGTATGCCCCTCATTATGAAGGCCACATCCTTAACTGAGGCATCTAGCTCGTAGGCGTAGACTGGCTCGTACCTGCTTTCCTCCATGGAGAAGGAATGGCCACACCTCCTACACGTATATGTTACTACTGGGATGTCAAATTCGCTCCCACAGGAACGGCAGACATACCAGATGCCTACCCTCCTGAAGTCCTCCTCTGGCTTTACTAGTGGCCTACCGCAGTGTGGGCAGACGAGGCCCTCCTCCGTCCTAAAGCGCTCTTCCTTATCTATGTAGCCACAGGCCATATCCTCTATGAGTGAGAGCTTAACAGTATCCATTGAGCCACAGCTTGGGCAGGTGAAGTGTATTGATATCTCAGGGGAGCCACAGTTGGGGCAGAAGACGGTCTTATCGTGTAGCACCTTCCTGAAAATGCCTAGCTGGTGCATGTTCTCTAGGAGCTGGAAGGCCCTAACTGGATCTAGGCCAGTTACCTCCTCAGCTACCACGTACCTAATGCCACCGCCTGGGACGAACACGGGCTCTATCCTCATGGTACCTCTATCTAGCATAGCGGATAGTAGCCTCCTGCCTAGCTCATCCCTGAGCACCTGCCTTAGCCTCAGGCATGCCTCAAACCTATCCATGCTCCCACGCCTCGTGGGAGAGACCTCCTTTTAACTCTTATGTCGGCGTCCATGGGTTGGCCATATGCCATAGGCCATCACATCCTACCAAGCAATAACACGGATGTGCTCGTAGAGGGAAGGGACCTCTCCAGCTCGTGCCTTGCCGTGCGCTTCTCGCCCTTCCGCCTTATTATCCCCATTGACCTAAGCGACTCAAGGGCAGCTAGAACAGCATGTGGGTTCTCAGCTAGCCCCTCAGCAATAGCCATCCTAATGCAATCTAGGGCAGATAGCCCATCATTTATATTGTTCAGGATGAATACCAATAGTTCATCAGAAGGGCTAATTGCACTTAGGGCTTCCTCCCTGCTCTTAAACCTATTATCTAGCACGTAAACGATCTTCTCCAGGTGCCTCAGGTCCTCAGGCCTAATCGGCTTGGTCGGCACCCTCTCCTTTACTACGGGCCTCAGGAGGAGCCTGGTCGGCAGGGCAGGTGGCTTAGGGGCTTCTACTTCTGGCCTTACCTTTGTTAGGGCCACAAGACCAGATGCTACTAAGTGGGAAATTATGGCTTTTGTTTCCTCAAGGCCCAAGCCAGTAGCTCTAGCTATGCTTGCTACATCGGATGAGCCATCTATAGCCCTTAGCACTTTTATAGTATTTCCATCAAGCACGACCTCAGCTGACCCAGGCCTTAGCTCTGGCACAGCATTAGGTGTAAGGGAAGCAGCAACGGGGGCGACCTGGCGAGCTTGCGTGCCCTCTACAGGTGGTGCCTCTTGGCCAAGGGCCTCATTGATCTTAGATGCTAGCCTATTAGCCAATGATATTAGGACTCCCTCAAGCTCCTGGCCCTCAAGGGCTAGCACTAAGGGGTCTGAGATCCTCATGACTATCAGGGAGGAGTTTTTAAGCTTCTTCACGCTGTAATCGCCAATACCACTAACAGAAAGCATCTCCCTACCAATCCTCATAGCGATTCTCAATGTAGAGCTGGGCAGGGAGGAGAAAAGGGCTTTGCCTTCATCAGCAATTATTGAGGCACCAAGGATTCTCAGCTGATCTCCAAGCTCCGTAGTTATCAATTCCCCTAAATCCACATGCTCACCCACTTCGCTTTCCTGCCTAGAGTTATAAGCCTTACTAGAAATAACGTAATAACCCACAGCTTTAACTTAAATCCGTGATTAGGCCACGCCAGCTTCAGCCCCAAAATCTTATACGGCCCCTCCTAGCTGGAGGGCTCGGTGGCTGGCATGGACATAATAGTGTGCGTTAAGCACGTGCCAGATACAACAGAGGCAGAGGTTAGGATAAGGCCAGATAAGAAGGACATAGAGAAGGAGGGCCTACCGCTCAAGATAAACGAGTGGGATGAGTATGCTGCTGAGGAAGCCATACTCATAAAGGAGCGGCTAGGTGGCACTGTAGTAGCCATAACGGTTGGCCCACCTGAGGCAGAAGCCACGCTGAGGCGTGTCCTAGCAAAGGGAGCTGATATGGCCATAAGGGTTTGGGATGACTCCCTAGAGGGCTCAGATGGCTACGTGATAGCTAAGGTCCTAGCTAAGACCATAGAGGCCAAGGGCCTTAAGTACGACCTGATACTAACTGGTGCTCAAGCTGCAGATGATGGCTTCGCCGTAGTTGGCCCCATGCTAGCGGAGCTCCTCGGCATACCACATGCCACGCTCGTTAAGAAGGAGGAGATACTTGATGGCCGTATTAGGGTCCACAGGGAGCTTGAGGGTGGCCTAGAGGAGGTCGTTGAGCTAGAACTCCCAGCCCTCCTGACCATTCAGACGGGTATAAATGAGCCTAGGTACGTATCTGTAATGGGCATAAGGAGGGCGAAGAAGAAGCCCCTTGAGGTCCTAAGCCTATCGGACATAGGCATGGGGCCAGATGAGGTCGGGCCAGCTGGCTCCTGGCTTGAGGTAGAAGAGCTCTTCCTACCACCAGCTGAGCGTGTAGCTGAGATAATACCTGGTAGCCCAGCTGAGGAGGCAGCTAAGCTCCTTGAGATACTTAAGTCAAGGGGGTTGATATGATGGTTGGGCCTATCTTCGTGCTAGCAGAGCACAGGGCTGGTGAGCTAAGGGATATAACATTTGAGATGCTCACGAAGGGGCACGAGCTAGCTGAGGGGCTTGGCACCGAGCTAGTCGCCATCCTACTAGGCCATGAGGTAGATGGCATGGCCCAGGAGCTAGCTAAGTGGGCCAATAGGGTCCTATACGTAAGCGACCCGCTACTGAAGAACTTCAACGCAGATGCCTACCAGGCCGTCCTAGCACACCTCATAGGGGAGAGGAAGCCCATCCTAACCATGATTGGGCACACCGCCTACGGCATAGATGTAGCACCAAGCCTAGCCGTACAGCTTGGCCTCCCCATCGCTACGGATTGCCTAGATCTATGCTTTGAGGATGGGCGCCTCTGCGTTGTAAGGCAGGTGTATGGCGGTAAGGTGAACGTAAGGGCTAGGCTGAAGGAGGCAAGCTCCTACATAGTAACCGTGAGGCAGGCAGCCTTCCAACCAGGCGAGTATGGCCCACTATCTGGCGAGGTTGAGCGTGTTGAATGCCCAATAAAGGAGGAGCCCAAGGGGAGGAAGTTCATAGGGATAGTAACGCCACCACCAGGTGCTGTGGATATAACAGCTGCTGATGTAATAGTATCCGTAGGGCGTGGGATAAGGGATAAGGAGAACATACCGATGATAGAGGAGCTAGCTGAGCTCCTAGGTGGCGTAGTAGCCTGCTCAAGGCCCATAGTTGATAAGGGATGGCTACCAAAGGACCGCCAGGTAGGATCCTCTGGCAAGACAGTAAAGCCAAAGCTATACCTAGCCATAGGCATATCAGGTGCCTTCCAGCACGTGGTTGGCATGAAGGACTCAGAGCTCATAATAGCCATAAACAAGGACCCAAAGGCACCAATATTCCGATTCTCAGACTACGGCATAGTGGATGACCTATTCAAGGTAGTGCCAGAGCTCATAAAGCAGCTGAAGGAGATAAAGGGGCAAGCCTAGCGACCCAGGCTGGTGCGGCCGCCGGGATTTGAACCCGGGTCGCTGGCGTGGAAGGCCAGTGTCCTGTCCAGGCTAGACGACGGCCGCCGTTCCTGGGCTTGGCTAGGGAGTTATTTAAGTGCTAGGCATCTGAAGGGCGCTTGGCGGTGGCCTTGGCTGGGGAGGTAACAATTGAGGAGTTCGCTAGGCTTGACATAAGGGTCGGCAAGGTGCTTAAGGCCGAGAGGGTTCCTGGTGCTAGGAAGCTAATGAGGCTTGAGGTTGACCTTGGCGAGGGGAGGCCTAGGCAGCTTGTAGCTGGCCTTATTGGCTTCTACGAGCCAGAGGAGCTCGTGGGGATGAACGTGGTCGTGCTAGCTAACCTAAGGCCAAGGAAGTTCATGGGCATCCTCTCCGAGGGCATGGTGCTAGCTGCTGATGTAAACGGGAGGCCCGTCCTCCTGACCGTAGCTGAGGATGTCCCACCTGGCTCTAGGGTTCGCTAGGCAGCCCTACGCTTAGCTAGCAGGATAGCGATGGCCACGACCACTACTATGGCAATGGCACAGGCTACTAGGAGCTCCACGGGGATTGATGGCGTGGGGCCTGGGCTAGGCCTTGGCGTAGGCACTCCTGGTAGCTCTAGCTCAAGCCTCCATACTGAGTAGCCCTCCGTCCCAGCGAATAAGTAAGCACCTCCCTCCTCACGGACGAGTAGGATGTTCCTTACGTTCCTAGTCAGTAGGCCAGGGTTGAGCTCTGAGAAGGCCCTAGCAGGAGCTCCTGAGCTAAGCAGGTCATCTAGGCTAGCTACTAGGATGCCTAGGCCAAATGTTGAGATGAAGATGAGCCTTGATGCCCAATCTACCTCCAGGTCTGTAAATAGCTTGGCCATTCCCTCTAGGCCAGTTGAAATCAGCTGCCATGATATGGCTTCTGCCGTGAAATCAGGTGTGTATAGGAGCCTACCATCAGATAGTAAGCCTAGGAGCTCTCCATCCTCGGAGAGGGAAATAGATACTACCCTGTGGGCCGTGCTAGAGTAAACCTGCTCCCACCTAGCTGCTGAGGCAGAGCCTATTAGGCCAGTAGCCCTGTATAGGGACCCAGGCCCCCTGTAGAAGTAGCTATCTGAGTCAGGAGGGATGGTGCCATCGTAGGTAGAGGCAAACCACCAATCTAAGCCACCTATGGCCTTGTAGGCAAGCTCAAAGATACCACTCATAGGCAGCCCCGTGCTAACTAGGTAAGTAGAGCCAGTATCGGCCTCATAGACACGGATGCCACCGCTCTCAAGTGCTAAAAACAGCTTCCAGCCCACCTGTACTATCTTATGTACTGGCTCACTTGTAAGCCTAGTGTAGCTACCAGAAAGGGAAACAGCGTAGAGACCATTTCCCGTGAAGCTAGTTGGTGGGTAGCCAGTAGCCATGAAGAGCTCTACATTCCCAACGCCAGACATGCTAATAGCCGATGGAGGTGAAGCTGCCCACCAAGCATAACCTGCCCTCTCGCTTAGGCTAGCACCAAATATCTTGATTTCAACATCAGGCAGCCAGCTATCACCAAGGTCTGGGCTTAGCTGCGTGCCAGAAACACAGATAGCTACTAGGTGGCCCTCTAGAACGCCCTCCTCCAAGTAGACTACCTCATTCATAGTATCAGCGTATATGCCATTATAGGAGCGGAACCAGCTCCTACCTCCATCTTCCGTCTTGAACACACATGTCTCGCCTCCACCTGGGACGTAAGCGTACTTCGCTGCGAAGCCATGTGCCGTGCTTATGCGGTAATCATCTGGGTCCTCACCGGGCCTGTGGTAATCAATAGCTATTATCGAGCCCCAGCCAGGTGCCTTAAAGCAGCTCAGCCACTTCTTGCCAACTGAGTCCCACTTGCCAACGCCACGTAGGCTCTTCCCAGCCGAGCCAGGTGGTGGCTGCCAGGGGCTCCCCCTGCTGCTCGCTACGGTGCCCCACCACAGCCTATCTGGGTCATAAGGGTCCGTCCTTATGAAGCAGGCAATGGCGCAGTCCGTTTCACCCTCTGGCACTATCTGGTCCCAGGACCAAGATGGCCCTGGCACACCCCTCCAGAACCAATCCCCTATGGTGCCAACATAGACGATATCATTAGCTTCATCAACGAATACCCTCGTAGTAGGCTTGTTGAGCACTTGCTCCCAGGACCAGGAGCCAGCTAGGTCGCTAACGGTGAAGAGACCATGAATGCTGCTGGATACAAATAGCGTAGGCGAGCCCTGGAAATCCTGGTCGTAATCTATCATGACGACAGCCCCAGCATCGGATGGGAATGGTGGCTCGTGCTCTACCACCGACCAGGCCCCACTAGGCCCCCTGGTTAGCTCAAAGATACCTTCAAATGGTGCTACGTGCCTGCCCAGGGCTACCGCAGCTGGGTTTACCCTAACAGAGCAGAATACGTGGTCCTCGCTCAGGGCTACTATGGATACTACCTCGTAGTCGGATGGCGTTCTATCAAGGGCCTCAAGGCCCGTCTCAAGCCTATCCCAGCTTATGCCATCATCCTGGCTTACCCACAGGCCACCTAGCCCACTACCACCAGCGAAGAGGACGCCACCTGCCTCATCCATGGAGCAGAAGCCAACATCAACTAAGTCAGGGTCATCCACGAGCTCCCACCAGGCCCCCATGTCTGTGCTACGCCACGCACCACCAAGGCCATGTGATGCTATGATGGTGTGCTTGCTCGTTATAAAGACGAAGTGCATATCACCGCCATCTGGCCCTATGGGAACCCAACCCCCCTTGGCTACATCAGTAGCTACTGAGGTAAGCGTGGCCCTGGCTACCGTGCCCGAGGCTGGCAGCAGGGCTACGGCCAGTAGGGAGGCCAGCAGCAGGGATGCTAGCTTGGCCCTCACGCCTAGCCTAAGTGCTTTTCATTATTTATCACTTGTGCCCCTTGCCTGACTCCACAGGCCCTGGAGCTCGGATAGGTGCCTAGCTGCCCTCACAACGGCTGGCTCAACTTCGTACAGCTGCCCCTTCTCAATAACTAGGTGCCTGATGGGCAGCTCACGACCAGTAATCCTAGCTGCCTGCCTAATGGCGAAGTGGAGCTGGAGGCAATGGGGTGAGCCATCAACGGTTAGCACCTTGAAGGCCCTAGGTGCCCCCATGACGATCATGGTGGCGAGCTTAGCAGTAATGTGGCAGATATGGTCCCTCTCAAGGCAGGCGCATAGGGCTACGTGCCCCTCGGCCTCCTGGGCTAGGAGCTCTGGCCACTCATCCCTTAGGCACTCACTGTATAATAGCACCCTTGCGTTCCTGATGAGCCTTGAGGCTACGCTTATGGATAGCACATGCCTAAGCTCAGGCAGCTTACCCCTGGCCAGCACGGCCTAGCCTAGGGGGCCAGGTACTTATCTGCTCGTATAATGGGCGTGGTGGGAGGCCAGCTTAGGCGCTAGCCCCCTAGGTCCATTGGGAATATCACAATGTCGTCATCATCGTCCACGAGCACATCTAGGTCCTCAACTGCCTTCTTGGAGTTTAGCCCTATCTTCACTACCACGCCCATTAGCTGGCGCTTCTCTGGGTCGTAGACGCCTAGCTTAAACTTCTTACCGAGCTCCTGGCAGAGGCGCTCAAATACCTCCCTTAGCGTGGCCCTCCCACCAATCTTAAGCTCATATTTCTCTCCGAAGGCAAGGGCGTAATCAGCCTTGAAGTGGACTCTGACCACGCCCATCCCCTCTGGCTAGGCAGGCGAGCGTGGGCTTTTATGGCTTTCCCTTGGCTAGGAGCACTTCTATGGCCCCTTGCTCACACGCCCTTACGCAATCCATACAGCCCCTGCACTCACCTGGCCTAACGGCGTAGGCCATGTCATCTATTAGCTCAAGCACGCCGTAGGCACAGGCCCTAACGCAGGCACCACAACCAATGCACTTATCTGGGTCTACCACAACTCGGTATGACATCTAGCTACGCCCTTTCATACTGACTAGCCAGAGGATATATTTCTGCTCCTCACGTGATGAGCACGTTAGCTAGCCTAGCGTGGGTTAGGTAGGGCAAAAATACCTCCTACTTAGCCTAGCCTCCTCGCTACCACATCAGCGGCCAACACTACGGGCTCCCACACATCTGCTACTGGAGGCGCATAGGCCGTCCTGATGTTCGCTAGGTCGTACACGGTCATCCTAGCCTGGATGGCAAGGGCAAGCAGGTTGATGCGCTGTGTAACATCCTCGCCACCCACGACCTGGCCACCTACGATACGCTTCGTGGCCCTCTCAACGACCAGCTTTACCCTTATGTGCTTCCCACCTGGGTAGTACTCGGCCTTCGTAACGTGCGTTGCTACACCAGTTACGACATCTATGCCTAGCCTCTTGGCCATCTCAGCCGTTATGCCAGTTGAGCCAACCTCAAGGCCAAAGACCTTAGTTACAAATGAGCCTAGGACGCCTGGGAAGGTAGCATAGCCACCAGCTGCGTTTATGCCAGCTACCTTGCCCATCCTAACGGCAGTTGTACCAAGCTGGGAGAGGGCTGGGAGGCCAGTTACCATGTGTATGCTAGCTGCACAATCACCAGCAGCGTAGACGCCCTCTACTGGCCTGTGCCTCTGGCCATCTAGGCACCTCAGCCTGAAGTCCGTCCTTATGGCCCTGGTGGCTGGGCAGATAGCTAGGCCAGCTTCAGCAGCTAGCTCTGTATTGGCCCTAACGCCCGTTGCTGCAAGGATCAAATCGGCCTCAATTTCCTCACCATCAACTTCAACTGCCTTCACGTGCTCATCTCCAATTATGCGCTTAACTGGCTTGCCAAGTATGAGCCTAACACCGTGCTCCTCAAGCTCATCCTGGAGCAGCTTAGCTACATCCTCATCAACGGCTACTGGTAGCACGTGGGGTAGGAGCTCAACGATGGTAACCTCAAGCCCCTTCTCCCTCATGGCAGCAGCCATCTCAAGGCCGATGGCACCAGCACCTATCACGACGGCCTTCTTGGCGTCCTTAAGGGCCTCCATTATGGCCCTTGCATCATCTATGGTCCTAAGCATGAAGACGCCTTTCTTATCACGCCCCTCTATTGGTGGCATCCATGCCCTTGCACCAGTGCAGAGGATTAGGCTATCAAAGCTAAGCTCCTCCTTCTTCCCAGACTTATCCTCGATCTCAACTGTCCTAGATTGTAGATCTATGCGCTTTGCCTCCGTTTCAAGCCTTAGGTCTAGCCTCATGCCCTTGAACCACTCTGGCTTAAAGAGCACTAGGTCGTCTAGCGATGGTATCTCACCTGCTATGGCGAATGGGAGGCCACACCTTGAGTAGCCTGGATACCTGTCCTTCTCTATGAGCGTTATCTCCGCCTTTCGGTCCGTCCTTCGGGCGAAGGAAGCTGCAGCAACTCCAGCAGCATTCGCACCTATAATCACTATTCTTCTGGCCATCTCCTCGCCCCTTCCAAAGCAGCCACTAGGCTTTAAAAAGCTGGGGGCTAGGGCAGCTAGCTTAGGCCACCACAGACAGGGCAATCTGGCCTCCTGCTTACTAAGAGCTCCTCAAACCTCATTTTAAGGCCATCAAATACAAGCAGCCTGCCAACTAGTGGCTCACCTAGGCCAGTTATGAGCTTTATGGCCTCAAGGGCCTGGATTGAGGCGAGGACGGCTGCAGTAGCACCTACGATTGGTACAACTGGCTCCTCAGGTGGCGTAGCCCTTAGGAGGCACCTAAGGCAAGGCCCCTTGCCAGGCAGGATGGTCATGACCTGGCCGTAGAAGCCCTTAACACCAGCGTGGATGAAGGGTATGCCAAGCTTAACACAGGCCCTATTCACGATGAGCCTCGTATGCCAGTTATCAAGGCCATCAAGGGCTACATCAGCTCCCTCAAGCAGGCCCTCTACATTATCCTCGGATACCTCCTCAACTACGGGCTCTACCTCTACGTGGGGGTTCAGCTCCCTAATCCTCTCCGCAGCTAGGATGGCCTTATGGCGTCCTACGTCCTGCTCCCTATAGAGGACCTGCCTATTCAGGTTCCCCTCCTCAACCCTGCCTTTATCAATAAGCCTTAAGTGCCCAATACCAGCAGAGGCTAAATACATAGCGATTGGGCAGCCTAGGCCACCAAGGCCGATTACGACAGCACGGGCCTCCTTCAGCTTCAGCTGGCCTTCTAGGCCGATTTCAGGTATCCTGATCTGCCTATCGTAGCGTTCTAGCTCCTCCCTTGAGAGGCCAGGCGAGCCCAATATAGCCACCAAGGGCCTTAGGCCCGCTAGCTTATAAGCAGGCCTAGGGGCCAGGCACCCCGACGTGGCTTGAGTCCTTACCTCAATCGCTTCACCAACGTAAGCACGAAGTCCTCAAAGCCTAACCTACGGTAGAACTCTAGGGCCACACGGTTGGTAATGGCAACTGATACGGTAGCTAGGTCCATACCCATGGCCCTTAGGCTGCTAAGGGCCTCCTTTAACAGCCTCGCCCCTAGCCCCCTCCTACGCCAGCTCGGCCTCACGTATAGGTCGTAGATCACGCCCCGCCTGTAGGGGCTCAAGAGGGGGCTTTTCCGCTCCCCAAAGAGCACGTAGCCCACGATACGGCCACTTGCCTCGGCCACTAGGACCTGCACCTCGCCTCGCTCTACGGCACTAGCCACCCACTTACGCCACCTAGCTACGTTCTCATCCGTAGGAGGGTAGAGCACTAGGCCACCAGAGGCCCCTTCCAAGGCTAATGCCCTCCAGAGCTCGGCAAGCTCACTTAGATCCTCAGGGCGGAGGGGCCGTATCACTAGCTCCAAGCTAGCCACCAGAATAGCAGTTCACTACTACAATTTAAAACCAATAGGCTTACGCCCTACGCTTAGCACTTACTATGGATATCACATCGCCATCCTTTAGCACGTAGTCCTCGCCCAACCGCCTCTTCGTCCTAGCATCTATTGCGTAGATGAAGCTCTCCCCCAGCTCTGTATGTATC
The DNA here is from genome assembly GCA_011040545.1 of Candidatus Bathyarchaeota archaeon. Classification (GTDB taxonomy): domain Archaea; phylum Thermoproteota; class Bathyarchaeia; order EX4484-135; family EX4484-135; genus EX4484-135. Next base: position 10,762 of record DQYM01000059.1, read on the forward strand.
ATGTAGGCTAGCTCCCTTGCTGTCGTCCCCCTTGGCACGACATAGGCATCTGGGAGGACACGCCCCTCGTGGTCGCAGAGCTTCTCTGGGTCCTCTACTGGGTAAACGGTGATGGCCCCTAGGAGCTCAAAGTAAGCAGCATTTATGGCCTGCTGGACGCCAGTTGAGCCATATCTAGCCAGTACACGCTCCCTTATGGCCTCAAGGGCCTTGGCCTGCTGGGAGGTGAGCCTTGAGGGGTCTAGGACCTCAAAATCTGGGTCGCCAGGTAGGTACTTTATCAGGCCCTTCTCAGCAGCCCTCCTTAGGGCTAGCTCTGCCTCAGCACAGCACGGCACGACCAGGTAGCCAGTTTCCCTTAGCCTCTCTACGTTCTCATCGGCAGCTGGTATATCAACCTTGTTGGCAGCTATTAGCATGGGCTTAGAGGCCTTCCTGAGCTCATCTGCGAACTTATAGAGGTCATCATCGCTCCAGCTCGTGGGCTTGCTTGGGTCAAGGCCTACTGCCCTTATGGCCTCTACTATATGGGACCTCCTTATGGCTAGGCCACTTAGGCGCCTCTCAAGTGCCTCAACTAGCTTTAGGCCAGCTAGCTCAACCCGCCTAGCTAGCTTACGCCAATCCCTCTTTATTATCTGGACCATCCACATGGTTATCTCACGCTCAAGGAAGCGTACATCCTCTACTGGATCGTGCTCACCTGGCCTACACGGGCGCCCCTCTATATCGGTTGAGCCAGATGCATCTACGACATGGATGAGGGCATCTGCCTTCCTTATCTCATCTAGGAACTGGTTGCCAAGGCCACGCCCCCTCCACGCATCTGGGACTAGGCCAGCACAATCTATGAGCTCAACTGGTATGAGCCTATTGCCATCTATGCAGGCTGAGTTAACTGGGTTGTCCTTAACGCCGAACTCACGGCAGACGCACTTAACACGCAGGTACCCCACGCCCCTGTTCGGCTTTATGGTCGTGAAGGGGTAGGGTGCTATCTCAGCTGGGGCCAGGGTAGCAGCTACGAAGAATGTCGTCTTGCCCACGTTGGGCTTGCCTACTATGCCAACGAGCATGCCAATTAGGCTGGTGCTGCCCCGATAATAACCCTATGCCCTCCTAGTGCTTAGTGGGCCAGCGGGCATCACGCATGGCTAGGGCAAGGGATGTTAGCGTTTCCTCTGCCTCCTCCCTAGATACCATGCCTATGGCTAGGCCACTTAGGATTCCAAAGCCAAGGGCAAAGCGAAAGGCCTCACCTGGCCTAAGCCTACCTGCTGCAAGCACCTTCTTGCCTATGACGGGTAGCCCTAGCTGCCTCAGGGCACCCGCTAGTTGGTCGGGAGGGGCATCCATTAGGTACCCTAGGGCATTAAATGGCAGCATGATGAGGTCTGGCCTAGGCAGCTCACCTGCCTGGAGGCGCCTTATGAGCTTCATCGGTGCGTGGGTAACGTAGCCAGCTAGAAGGCCCTCATTCCTAATGGCCCCTAGTATGGCCTTGAGCTCCTCGCCAGAGGCCGTGTCCGTGAGGGCTCCATGCGTGAGGGCTGCCCTTAGCGCTAGGCCATCGTAGGCCCTCAGGTCGCCTAGTGGGTCCCAGGGCCCGATGGTGCCGACCAGCACGAACTCCACGCCGAGCTCTCGCTGGGCACGCCTTATGGCCTCTACTATGAAGCCGTATGGGAGGGGCTGGATGCCCATGATGCCTAGCTCAGCACAGGCGACTATGATGCTGGCAACCCTATCTGGCCTATTGTAGAAGGCCCTAGCGTAGGCAGAGGCCCTTGGCCCAAACTGGCCAGCCCCTATGAAGGGTGAGGTCCCAAGCAGCACCCTTGGGAGCCTTACGCCAGAGACCTCAAACCATGAATTCCTCAAGAGTTCCCTTACGGCCCCTAGGCTCAAGGCCCCCTGGCTCGGCAAGCCCCCTCACCGCCCTACCTATTAGCTCAAAATCCTGCTCAAGCAGCGAGCGGTAAGATGGGTTGTATAGGGCAGATGCGGGGTGTAGGGTTGGCACGAGCAGAATAGCTAGGCCAAGGACCTTTACTTCATATAGGTGCCCCCTTACATCGCTCATCTTCGTGAACCTAAGCCCAGCCTTAGAGAACATGTAGCGAGTTGAGTGGCGACCAAGCGTTGCTATTACCCTTGGCCTTATTATCTGTATCTGCCTATCTAGGAATGGCGTGCAGGCTTCTACCTCCTCTGGCCTTGGATCCCTATTACCAGGTGGCCTACACTTGAGCACGTTAGCTATGTACACCTCCTCCCTACTGAAGCCAGCTAGGGCTAGCAGCTTGTTCAAGAGCTTCCCAGCGGAGCCAAC
>DQYM01000080.1 GCA_011040545.1 Candidatus Bathyarchaeota archaeon
GTGCTCAATTCAATTACCTCAGCGCCCTTAGAGGCCAGCCAACCTATGGCTGCCAACATTAAAGCAGTTCCTATGCCCCTCCGCCTGAAGGGGGCTGAAACCCCTATTTCGTATATGATGCCACGCTTGAAGGCTAGGCTCTCTAGCTCCTTGCTCACGGTCGCTACTACAAAGCCCACGGGTCGCCCTGAGGAGAAGGCGAGGAGGACGAAATCCTCGTAGCCCTCATGTTCAAGCCAGGACCTTGTTTCCTCTAGGGTTTCAGGCCTGAAATCTGGATCCTCGGAAAAGGCATCGTTGTGGAGGGCGTTCAAGATCCTCAGGTCTTCCTCGTTGCTGAGCGGGTAGGCACGCCTGAGTTCTACCTGCTCATTTGGCCTCAAGCCCTTGGCCAGCTCGCCAGGCCTAAGCCTCATCACGCTCCAAGAGCTCACCACCCTGAACCCCTCTGAGAGCAGCAATTCCATCCTGGCTTTCATGTTGCCCCTCGTGCTAGCACGCACCGAGCTAGCGCCCTCAGAGGCAAGCCAGGAAAGAGCTTCCCTAAGTAACGCCCTATCCACTTCCGAGCCCTCTAGCTCAGGCTTCACGAAGAACGACCATAAATACCCCCTTGGGGGCTCATAGCGCCTATCCACCCAAGGCATTATCGTGCCAACTGGCTCGCCACCCAGCTCGGCCACAAGGGGCCTGCTGTTCTCCCACCAGGGGCATTTCTTCATCCAATTGATGTCTTCCTCATCCAGGGGCTCAAGCTCAGGCCCGTAGTAGCGTGCTAGGTAGGCATTTGCAAGCTCAAGCCATGCTTCTTCATCCCGCCCCTCTTCAAAGGGCCTTAACACTAATTCCCTCAAGCCCTGGGGAGGTGCTGAAAGCGAATTTATAAGCCTGCACGGGCCGTGAGGGGAGGCGATCGGAATGGCAAAGACCATATACGGCCCCGTGATATCTTGGCGCCTGGGCAGGTCCCTCGGCGTGGACCCAATACTCCCGCCAAAGACATGCACCTTTGATTGCGTTTACTGCCAGCTAGGCAGGACGATTCACAAGATAGGCTCTCCAGGAGATTTTGAGCCAAAGGTGCACGTTGAGGACGTGATAGCAGATTTAGAAGAGGCCCTTAGGGCTGGCCTAGACCTAGGACTCGTGGATTACATAACCTTCTCTGGCTGTGGTGAGCCAACCCTCCACCCAGAGCTAGGGGATATGATAAGGGCCGTGAGGGGGGCCTGCCCTGGCGTGCCCATAGCTATCCTATCTAATGCCTCCCTGCTCTGGCTAGACGGTGTGCTTGAGGGCGCTAGGGAGGCTGATTTCCTAGTGGCTAAGCTAGATGCACCTGATAGCACGGTCCTTAGGGCCGTGAATAGGCCAGCTAGGGGCATAACGCATGAGCTCGTAGTAGAGGGCCTTAGGAAGGCCAGGGAGGCCATGAGGGGACATGGGAAGTTGGCCATCCAAGTCATGCTGCTCAAGGCACATGGCAGGCCCCTAAATTACGAGCTCCCCCTGTTGGCCAAGCTAGCAGATGTAATACGTGAGGTAGCGCCCGACCAGGTACAGGTCAATACGCCAACTAGGCCACCAGCGGAAGCATATGTAGAGCCCTTAGGCCAGGGGGAGCTTGAAGAGGCAGCTGCCTTCCTTAGGTCAAGGCTTGAGGATCTAGGTGTAGAGGTCGTACACTGGCATAGGCCCTCCCCAGGCCCAACTAGGCCAACAGGGGCAAGCCTTAGGGATGCAATAACATCTGTCCTTGAGAGGAGGCCATGTAGGTTCCATGAGCTCTGCTCTATAACTGGCCGTGAGCCCATGGCCGTGAGGGCAGAGCTAGATAGGCTGCTATCGGATGGCCTGCTGGCCACTAAGTCATATCGTGGTGAGCGCTTCTACTACCTAAAGGGCCACTAGGGCTCCCCAGCTAGGAGCCTTATTATCTTAGGCCAGATGAGCTCGGCAACTTGCTTATTGGCCCCACCGCCGTGTGCTACTACGTACTTGCCACTACACACCTCGCCCGCAAGCGCCTTGAGCTCCTCCACTAGCCTTATGAAGAAGCCTTCCGTTAGGCCAAGGCTGCCGTAATCGTCCCTATGTGTATCGTGGCCTAGGAAGTGCAAGATCATCTGTGGCCTAAATGCCCTAATGGTCGGCAGGACCTCCCTTACCTTAGCCATGTAGGCATCATCCGTGCTGCTCCAGCCAACATCAATACATATCTTAGTGCCATCATCTTCAACTACGTCTTGGTGGCAGAAGCAGATGTGGAGCACATCCCTATCGCCCATGAGGACCTCCCTAGCCCCATCTGCGTGGTGGGCATCGGTATCAATATACACCAGTCGCTTGAGGCCAAGCTCACGTAGCCTTACTAGGGCTGGGCCAATTAGGGATAGATATGTGCCTCCCCAAGCGTAATCCCTATGGGCATGATGGCCAGCTGCCACTAGGAACACAACTGCGTTATCCAGCTCACCCGACCAGACCATCTCGCAAGCCCTAACGAAGGCACCAACCGTTAGCCTAGCCCCCTCGTAGTACCAAGCACGCTTAACACGAGCTAGGTAATCGGGCGTGTGGACACGGGCAAGCAGCTCCTCTGGAACGGGCTCAGGCTCTATTAAGCGGATGCCAGGCAGGCTACGTGCTAGCTCAGCTAGGATGGTGGGGAAGCGTTCGTACCTATCCCCTATCACTGGCCACTCCTTCCCCACGAACTCCTCGTGGAAGAACACGCCAGTAGCCAAGGCCCATGCCCTTACCTGGCCACGGGCAGCACGCCTATATGGCTTGTGCTAGCCTAGGCTGCTGGCCCCATGAGGCTAGATTAAGGTTATTAAGGCCTAGCTATGCCTTAATCCACCGCAGGAGGAGGCCCGAATGGCCAGGGGACCACGCTACAACGTGCCGTATAGGCGCAGGAGGGAGGGCAAGACTAACTACAGGCGCAGGTACAAGCTCCTCCTCTCTGGCCTGCCTAGGCTAGTTGCTCGTAGGACGCTTAGGCACATGATAGCCCAGATAGTAGAGGCCCGTGTTGAGGGGGATCACATCATAGTTTCTGCCCATTCACGCCAGTTGGTGCGTGATTTCGGCTGGAAGGGCTACTGTGGCAATACGCCAGCAGCCTACCTCACTGGCCTGCTCTGTGGCCTAAGGGGAGCCCAGGCTGGTGTGGAGAAGGCCATACTTGACATAGGGCTCCAGAGGCCAGTGAGGGGTGGCCGTGTCTTCGCAACCGTGAAGGGCGTTATAGATGGTGGCGTTGAGGTCCCATGTGATCCAGAGATGTTCCCAGATGAGGATAGGATAAGGGGCATCCACATAGCTGAGTACGCTAGGAGGCTAGCTAGTGAGGATCCCCTGGCCTATGAGAGGGCCTTCTCCCAGTACCTAGCCCGTGGCCTTAGGCCTGAGGACCTACCTAAGCACTTTGATGAGGTAAAGGCCCGCATATTAAGGGCCTTCGGAGGTGATGGTAGTTGAGCTCCTACAGGGAGAGGGCTGAGGAGTGGGTGCCGAGGACGAGGGTCGGGCGCCTCGTGTACGAGGGCAAGATAACTAGCCTTGAGGAGCTCTTCGCTGAGGGCTACAGGATAGTTGAGCCCGAGATGGCAGATGTGCTAGTAGAGGGCCTAGAGGAGGAGGTAATAACCATAAACCTAGTCCAGAGGCAAACTGATGCTGGTGAGAAGACGAGGTTCAGGGCAGTAGTAGCAGTTGGGAATAGGGATGGCATTATAGGGCTTGGCTCTGGGAAGGCAAGGCACATAAGGGTCGCCATAGATAAGGCTGCCCAAGATGCCCGTAAGAACCTAACCATAATCAGGAGGGGCTGCGGCAGCTGGGAGTGCGGCTGTGGCCGCCCCCACTCCCTGCCTTTCAGGGTTGAGGGCAAGTGCGGTGCCGTGCGTGTAGTGCTCATACCTGGCCCAAGGGGGCTAGGGCTCGTGGCTGGTGAAACGGGCAAGGTCATACTACGCCTAGCTGGCATAGAGGACTGCTGGGTCCGTGCCTACGGGCCAACTAGGACGGTGCCCTCATATGCCTATGCCATGTTCAATGCCCTTAAGAAAACGTATGAAATGGTGATACCGGAGGACTGGGCATGATGGGCGAGAGGGGGAGCAAGCTGCTAGCTGTGGTACGCATAAGGGGCCAGGTCAATGTCCCTAAGCCAGCTCGTGATACGATGGCCATGCTTGGGCTCCACAGGAACTGCCATGCTACCCTCATTGACGATAGGCCCTCGTACCTAGGCATGCTGAGGAAGGCACAGGTGTGGCTTACGTGGGGCGAGGTAGACCTGCCTACGCTAGTGGAGCTCCTCAGGCGTAGGGGGCGGTTGAGGGGGGACAAGCCCATCACGGATGAGTACGCCCAGAGGCTGGGCTTCAAGGACCTAGAGGACCTCGCCAAGGCCATCTACGAGCTTAAGGTTGATTTCAGGAAGCTACCTGATATAAAGCCCGTGTTCAGGCTCCACCCGCCAAGCGGGGGCTACAAGGGCAAGATAAAGAGGAGCTACAAGGAAGGTGGGGTCTGGGGCTATCGGGGGCCTGCTATAAACGACCTGCTTAGGCGCATGATGTAGGCTAAGCCCACGTGCTCTTCTTAAGCCTTGGGAAGCGCCTCTTCTTGATCCTGAACACGCCTTCCCCAAGGGATATGACCCTGAAGTCGTCTTCTAGCTCCCACTTGTATAGGAACTTCTTAAGCAGCTGCTTAACACGCCTCTTCTCACTAGGCCCTTCTACATCTACGCTCAGCTCAGATCCAGAGACCTTTACCTCACGACCAAGCCTCTGGCTTAAGAAGGAGGCTAGCTCATCTACTAGCGTCCTCTCCTCCTCAGCCTCTACTTCAGCCTCAGCCTCAACTCCCTCAGCTTCTCCCTCGGCCTCCTCCTGGCCCTCAGGCTTCTTCTCCCCCACTATCTCACCTGCATCTATTACGACCCTCATGCCCTAGGCCCCCGACCACCTCCCTACTTAAGGACAACGCAGATGACCCTTATCTGGTCGCATGTGTTCTCACACCAATCTGCTACGTTCTCTATGGCATTCATGAGGTCCCTAAGCAGTATCAAGACAGGGACGCTTGGGCAACCTGGCTTTAAGCTAGCAAATACCATCCTAGCCTCCTTGTATAAGGCATCTACTTGCTCCTCAAGCCTCTCCACAGTATCTGCTTCCCTAAGTGCTTCATCTGGCTTAGTCAGGAGCTTATCTATGGCCCTCCTGACAGCATAAGCACATTCCTTGGCCCCCTTGGCCATCTTAAGGCATTCCTCAAGTATCTCCTTTGGTACCTCTGGGAGCGGTATGGTCTCTAGTATGCGGGTGGCCTCCCTGCTCCAATCTGCTATCATATCCATACGCTTAACTAAGTGCATTAGGTCCTCACGGCCTATAACTGGCACTACCTCACTAGCCAGCTCATCCATTATGGCCCTCCTAAGCCTATCTGCTTCCATTTCGGCTTCAGCAACCCTCCTCACACAGGCAGCTACATCTGCTTCATCTCCCCTTAAGGCAGCATCAAGTGCTCTCTCAAGGTCCTCAACTGCCGATACAACGTTGGCTAAGTGGTCCTCCATGAGCTTCAGGGCTTTTACCTCCCTCCTACGCCCAAACCAGCTTAGAAGCTCACTCAACTGCCAGCTCCTCCTTCAGCCCTCTCTCTGGATATGGGAATAGAAAAACCTTTTCGCTTGGTATACACACCATTACCCTATCGCCAGGCTTAAGAGGTTTAGCCGTCATGCTTGGGGCTGTAATAACTATGAGGTCCTCGTTATCTAGCCTAACCTCATATCTAGTTATAACGCCCTCAAACATAACACGCTCAATTGTGCCTGGTAGGGCATTCTCACGCTTAGTTCCATTCGTTTCCAGTGAGAGCACCTCAGGCCTAATGCCTAGCACTGCCTTCTCACCTACTGAGAGGCTCTTGCCCTCTACCCTCACGATCAAATCCCCTCTAAGCCTAACTAGGGAGCCCCTCTCATCTACCTTCTCTACGAAGCCCTCTAGGAAGTTGCTCTCCCCTACGAAGTGGGCCACAAATATGCAGTTGGGCTTCATGTAGAGCTCCTGTGGCGTCCCCACCTGGAGAATACGCCCCCTCCGCATGACAGCTATGCGGTCAGCTATGGCCATGGCCTCTGCCTGGTTGTGCGTTACGTGGATGGCCGTCCTCCCCAGGCCCTTAACCAAGCGCCTTATCTCATATCGGAGCTCAAAGGCTATCTTGGCATCTAGGGAGCTCAGTGGCTCATCTAGCAGGAGGAGGCTAGCGCCAGTTGCTAGCGCCCTAGCTAGACCAACCCTCTGCATCATGCCACCTGAGAGCTCCCTTGGGTAGGCATCTGCTCGCTCGTAGAGGCCAACTAGCTCAAGCATCTCACGGCCAACACGCTCAATTTCCTCCTCGGGCCAGCCCCTGGCCCTAGGGCCATACGTTACGTTCTCCCAGGCCGTCATGTGGGGGAATAGGGCGAACGTCTGGAACACGTAGCCTATATCACGGTCCTCAGGTGGTATGCCACGCATGGGCTTGCCACCTATGTAGATCTCCCCCTCATCTGGCTCAAGTATACCAGCTATCAGCCTAAGCAGGGTCGTCTTGCCAGAGCCAGATGGGCCTAGTATGCAGAAGTACTCCTTATCCCTTACGTATAAGTTCACGTGGTCAACTGCTACTATACGACCACCCTCAAACGTCTTGGTAACGTTCACGAGCCTTACATCTGGCATGCCATCACCTCTTAGCCACGTACCTGAGGGCCAGGAGGAGGCCATAGCAGACCAGTATCAGCAGGACAGAGGCAAAGGCAGCTGCGTACCTAGCGTAGCCAACTGCCTCGCTCCACATGACCACGAGGACGGGCACTGTCCTAGCCGTCCCCATGACCACGATAGTTGCCCCCGTCTCACTTAAGCTCCTTGTGAAGGCAAGTATGGAGGCAGCGAGCATGCTGGTGCTTATGAGCGGTAGCACAACGGTCCTGAAGGCCATGAATGGTGGGGCTCCAAGCGTCCTAGCTGCATGCTCAAGGCTTGGATCAAGGCCCTTTAGAGCAGCAACGAGCGTCCTGACCACGTATGGGTATGTGAAGGCCACGTGGGTTAGCACTATGAGCCAGAAGCCAGTGTTGACTAGCCCAAGGCCCCTTGGCCCCCAGAACAGGTAGACGGAGAAGCCCAGGGCAGCAGTTGGTATGACCAATGGCATATCGGTTATGGTATCTAGCACCGAGCAAAATCGCCTCCAGGGGCGCCTAACGATGACGATGGCCATGGCAAGGCCGAAGATGAGGTTTATGGCAGTTGCGATAGCAGCTACCTCAAATGATGTTACTAAGCTATCCACGAGGACCTTCCACTTCTCATCTGGTGCTAGGAAGACCTCGTAGAAGACGGAGTCCCAGTGGTTCACGGTGCAGGATATAGAGAAGCAAGATGGGATGAGTATCATTAGGCCGAAGAAGGAAAGGGATGCTATGTCCCTAGCTATCCTAGGCTTCCTCCCGCTTAGCTTACGCTCAAGCCCTGGCCAAACACGCTTTATCGGTATGCCAACCTTCTCGCTAACTACCTTTATCACGGCCAGGAGGCCAAGGGCCAGGAGGACTAGTAGCATGCTCAGGAAGGCAGCAGGCCCTATCAAGCGCCTCTGGTGCATGGATACAACGGCTAGTGGGGCTGTTTCAACAAGCCCAGCTACTACGAGCGTAGCGCCTGTTTCACCTAAGCTCCTAGTGAAAGCTAGTATGGAGCCAGCTATGAGGCCAGCCTTTGATAGTGGGGCTGTTACCGTCCTAAAGGTAGTGAAGGAGGGGGCTCCAAGCGTCCTAGCTGCGTGCTCATAGGTCCTATCAACGCCCTCAATAACGCCAACGGATGAGCGGACTATGTATGGGAAGGTAAAGGTTACGTGGGTTAGCACTATTAGCCAGAAGCCCCTTGTTAGCAAGTTAAGGCCATCGCTAGTGCCCCAGAATAGGTAGAGCGAGAGGCCAAGGGCTGCAGATGGCACGCCAAGGGGTAGGTCCACGAGGCTATCTAGGATCTCCTTGCCCCTGAACTCATATCTAGCTAGGATGAGGGCAATTGGGAGGCCAACAGCTAGGTCTATGGCAGTTGCGATAGCAGCTACCTCAAATGATATGGCAATGGCATTTAGCATCCTCCACCAGCGGATATCGCCTGAGACGGGGTTGCTGAAGACGAAGAAGACAACCTCATCCCACCTCAGGGCTACGAAGGCAAATAGGAATACCGTTGGGAGCAATATGACCAGTATGAAGAAGATTAGAGCTGCTGCATCGCAAGCCAACCTGCAAGTAGGCCTTGAAAGGAGCTTCTCAATTTTCCTGGTATCAAGCTTCAAACTAGCACCTCCTATGGCCTACAGGCCAGCCACAGATCTGGTAGCAGGAGGACGACATCGCCCCTTACCTCTGTGCTAAGTATGTGATGTGGTAACTCAGCTTGAACTCCCCAATCGGGGCTGAAAATACTTGTATCTAGCTCAACAGTCTCATTAGTAGGCCTAAAACCATACCTCATGGCCTCTGCCTGTATATCGGCCCTTAGGAGGAAGCGCATGAGGGCCATAGCTACCTCCCTCTGCTGCTCGCTAACCCAAGGTGCATTTAGTATGCAGAATGGATGGTCGCTTAGCAGTATGCCCTCCTCTGGGTAGACGGCAACTAGCTTGCGCTCACCTGCCCCCATGTTCTCAAAGATAACGAGGTTCTCGTAGGCTAGGACGACGCTTATCCTGCTTGGGCCACTTGAGACCATCTCGCCTACTAGCCAGCTCGTGCTCTCTGGGTAGGCTACTGCCCTAGCCTCAAGCTCCCTTATCCATGCCTTAACTGCTGGATCCCTCATGTCATCTAGCGTTAGCTCAGGTGGCTCCTTCCCAGCAGCAGCTACTAGCTCTAGCAGAACCGACATAAGGCCTGAGTTTGAGAAGGATGGATCTGTATGGGCGAACTTCACCTCGCTGCCCCGACTAGAAACAGCTAGGTCGTGTAGGTCCCTAAGGCCCTCAATCTGCCAATCATCCTGTAGGAAGGCCCACGTAACTATCACGAGTGGCGATGACACAAGTGGCCTCCAGGTCCCAGGTGGGACGAGGGGGCCGTTCTTAGCTACCCAATCTGGGTGCTCCTTCTCCCACAGCATGTTGGCAAGTGGTATCCAGATTGAGCAAGCAGGGCTCCACACAACTGGCCTAATCTGGTCAAGCATTATCTGGTACATGGACTTCCCAGAGCCAAGGGGGATGCACTCCACGTGGACCCTCAGGCCAGTTCGCTCGTAGTACTCACGCTCAAAGATCGGGACAACGGCCTCAATCCAGCCCTGCTTCTCAGATCCATATACGAATAGGAGCTCTACAGCGGCCCCAGCTGGCCCAACTAGCTTGCCAAGCTCGTACCCAAGGAGAAGGCCAAGGGCTAGGCCCAAGAGCAGGCCGACCACCACAGCCCTAAGCTGGCCACGCCTCCTCCTGACCGACATTTCCAAACCAGTAAGGGCTCGGCTTATTAGCTTTCCCAGGTGGGGAGAAGGTTATTAAGGGCCACTACATGCCTGCTAGAGGATGGGCCGGTCGTCTAGCCCGGTAGGACGCCGCCCTGACGCGGCGGAGGTCCCCGGTTCAAATCCGGGCCGGCCCACCAATCGACATGGTTAGCCCGTCACCACATCTTGATCCTTCCTTTCTCGGGGGCGCACTGCATAAACCGCGCTTGCTAAGGACGCCAAGGAGCCAGAGAACGCGATGCACACTCCCAGCGTGATGAAGTTGTGAGGAATGCCGATTGTTTCCCACTTCTCGTACTCAAGCCTCACGGATAGGAGGGCCTCCACGACGCCAAGCTCGTGGCGATTTTTGACCACGAAGAAGAGCTCGCTGCGCTTCGTGGAGAACTCAAAATCATATCGCACCACGCCCTTGGCTTCCACGTAGGCTTTGTAAGGCTCCCCATGCATCCACGAATCGAAGTTGATCCTGTCGAGTATGTATAAATCGAAGGTTAGCCCTTTCGCCTCCCTTATACTGCCCCTCACGGTAGCCCCCGATGGTCCCCCGCACCACGAGATCATCTTGATGCCGTAGTGGCGCGGGGGCGCTATTATGGGTTCGTCCTCCAACAGGGTTTCCTCCTCGTGCTTGAGCACATCACGTGGGGGCATGGCTATGGCGAGGGAGACGAGTATGGCGCCAGATAGGAATATGATCAACCCCGCCAGAGCCACGAGCCTGCTTGCGCCTCGCATCCCGCCTCAAAGGCTTGGCCGAGTAAGTCTTAAGGATTTCGGGTTAATCTAGCGTTAAGCGCTAGGGCCTCCGCCGTCGCAGGCCTTCATCAGCCATCAGCGTATCTCGATCTCCTCATAGGCCCAGGGGATGGGGCTGGAGCTCCTACATAAGCCCCCTGCCCTGGTCAGCCAGCGCTCAGCGAGAAGACCCTTCCTCACCACTTGGCTTTCCCCGCCTCTACTGCCTCATGGCGCTCTTGGCCCAGGGCAGGCATAGCTGGCTGCTAGGTGGCCTTAAATAAGCTCGTGCCCCGACCACCCCGATGTGCCCTGCTAGGCCTAGTGGGCCAGTTAAGGTGCTGCTAGATGCGAACTTCTTGTTCCTGCCCATTCAGTTCCACATAGATATCTTTGAGGCCATACCCGACCTCCTATGCAGGCGGGTTGAGTTCATACTGCCATCACCAGTCTACGAGGAGGTCGTGAGGGCTGCTAGGCGCTACAGGGGGCCTGAGCGCTTAGCAGCTAAGCTAGCTGAGAGGTGCAAGGTAGTTGAGGTTGAGCGCCTCCCAGGTGAAACAGTTGATGACCTAATCGCTAGGCTAGCCCGTGAGTGGGGCTGCGTGGTGGCCACAAATGATGCTAGGCTTAGGAGGAAGCTTAGGAAGCTAGGTGTGCCAGTTATATACCTAAGGGGCCTTGGGAAGCTTGAGCTTGAGGGTGAGCTAACCGCTTAGCTTAAATAGGAGGTCCTTGGTGCCTAGTTAGGCGGGGGATAAATACGTTCAAAATAGTGAAGGTAGAGGATGTGATAAGGATACCACCAGATAAGTTCAACGAGCCCATAGAGGAGGTAGCCATAGAAGAGCTTAAGCGCATGTACATAGATCTACACGATGAGGATCTAGGCTGTGTTATAGCCATACTGGATGCTGAGGTAGATCCAATAGGCAAGATACTGCCTGGCGATGGGGCTAGCTACAACAAGGTCCGCTTCACGCTCCTTGTATTCAAGCCCGAGCGGAACGAGATAGTAGAAGGCGATGTAGTTGGGACAACTGACTTCGGCGCCTTCATACGCATAGGCCCAATAGATGCGCTTCTGCACAAATCCCAGATAATGGATGATTACGTGGTATTTGATAGGCGAGGGGGGACCTTCGTGGGCAAGCAAACGGGGAAGAGGCTTAGCCAGGGGGACCACGTTAGGGTAAGGGTTATTGCGGTTTCCTTTAAACGTGAAACTGGCCTACCGAAGGTAGCTGTTACGGCTAGGCAGGAGTACTTAGGCAAGATTGAGTGGATAAAGGAGATGGCCTCTGGTGGCGAGGGGGAGGAAGCCAGTGGAGGGAGCTCCTAATGGTTGAGAGGGCATGTAGGGATTGCAAGATGATAACCACGAAGAGCAGGTGCCCAAACTGCGGTAGCGATAGGCTCAGCAGGGATTTCTCAGGCATAATAATAGTGCTTGACCCAGAGGGCTCTGAGGCAGCTAAGATAATGGGTATTAAGAAGCCAGGCTCCTACGCCCTGAGGGTAAGGTAGTTGAAGCAGAGGCTTATCCTAACTAGCTCCCTTAGGGCTAAGCTAAAGGAACCGCAAGGTGAGTTAATAAGGGGCAAGCCAGAAGAAGCCTTCAGGGCCATTAGGGAGCGTATGCCTGGCCGAAAGCTCATAACAGTTGGCGATGTAGTTACCTCTAATGCCATTAAGCTTGGGCTGAAGCCCTGGGTTGCCATAGTAGATGGGAAGGCCATGAGGGAGCCCCTGGAGGGTATTGAGGAGCTAAGGGGAGCTTGGTCCCGTGTCCTCAGGCTAGAGAACCAGCCTGGCACCATCAGCGGGGAGGCCTGGAGCGTGATAGGCGATGCGATTAGGTCGGGGGACACGCTAGTGCTAGTAGATGGCGAGGAGGACCTCCTGGCCATAGTAGCCGTCCTATGTGCGCCAGAGGGGTCCCTGGTCGTATATGGCCAGCCTGGTGAGGGGTTAGTGCTTATTGAGGTAAATAAGGACAAAAAGAGGGTCTTCAGGGAGATAGTAGCTCAAATGAGGCCTTACTAGGCTAGGAGAGCTGCTTTAGCTTATTATATCAACCGTTAAATACAGGCCCTAGGGGCCCTATGCCTAGGCCCTGGGCCTTGGGGATGGGCATCAGGTGGGGAGGGGAGCTTGAGGGAGAAGCTAAGGGCGCTAAGGGAGGACTTCTCAATAATAAGGGGGAAC
>DQYM01000178.1 GCA_011040545.1 Candidatus Bathyarchaeota archaeon
CCAACTACGACCTACGAGGGCTTCGTTGAGGATGCTGACTTCGCCATAGAGGCTGTTGTAGAACGCATGGATGTGAAGAAGCTCGTCTTCTCAAAGCTAGATAGCTTAATGCCAGAGCACGCCATACTGACTAGCAACACCAGCAGCTTGAGCATAACTGAGATGGGGAGGGCTACTAACAGGCCCGATAAGGTAGCTGGGATGCACTTCTTCAACCCACCACAGCTCATGCAGCTCGTTGAGGTCATAAGGGGCGAGGACACAAGCGATGAAACCGTACAGGTCGTCATGGAGCTGGCCAAGGCCCTTGGGAAGACGCCAGTCCTGTGCAAGAAGGACGTTAGGGGCTTCATAGTGAACCGTGTGCTCATGCCAGTCCTGCTGGATGCCTTCTGGGCGCTGCACAAGGGCGAGGTAGATGCAGAGGGCGTAGATGCCTCCATGAAGTACGATGCTGGCTTCCCAATGGGCATATTTGAGCTAGCTGATTACATAGGCTTGGACATAATCTACGAGGTTGGGAAGGTCATGTACGAGGCCTATGGCGATAGGGCTAAGCCATGCCCAATCGTTGAGGAGATGGTGAAGGCTGGGAAGCTAGGCCAGAAGAGCGGTGCTGGCTTCTACGATTGGTCGGCTGGTAGGCCACGTATACCATTTGATAAGGTCGGTGAGTGGGATACTGAGCGCTCCTGGGTAGTAGCCATAAATGAGGCTGCCTGGCTAGTACATGAGGATGTAGCTGAGCCTAGGGACATAGATACGGCTATGAAGCTCGGCACTGGCTGGCCACAGGGGCCATGTGAGAAGGCAGATAAGATAGGGCTGGATAAGGTGCTAAACAAGCTCAAGGAGCTCCACGCTAAGTACGGCCTAAAGCTCTACGAGCCATGCCCACTGCTTGAGGAGTACGTGGCCAAGGGCTGGACTGGCAAGAAGGCTGGGAGGGGCTTCTACCAGTACTAAGGCTGGCCTCACCAATCATCGGCTTTTTTACCCATTGTGGCCTCATAAGACTTATAACCATAAGCGTGTGAGGGGACCGTGGTGATATCTTAAGTGGAACTACCTGAAGGAGAACCTCTTATTATAGTAGCCACTACGTAAGCGGCAGTTGGGAGCTAGGCTTCCGCATAAAAGAAGACGTGCCCCTTAGTTAAATTGCTCATTCAGGGGCATTTCACTTGCCCATTGGCCACTCCTCAGTGATCTCCTGAACTATGCCAGCAGCTATCGTCTGCCCCATGTCCCTTACGGCAAAGCGCCCTAGCTCAGGTATCTTCCTGTACTCCTCAAGCACTACTGGCTTTAGGGGCTGGAACCGCACAACAGCACCATCGCCAGTCTTGAGGAAGCTTGGCTTCTCCTCAACGACCTGGCCAGTACGTGGATCTATCTTGGCTATGAGCTCGGCGAAGCGGCAGGCAACGTGGGCCGTGTGGGCGTGTAGCACTGGCGTGTAGCCAACTGCTATGGAGGTTGGGTGCCATATCACGATTATACGGCCTATGAACTCCTTCACCACCGTGGGCGGGTTGTCCTCGTGGCCAGCTACATCTCCACGCCTTATGTCCTTGCGGGAGATACCACGTACGTTGAACCCTATGTTATCACCTGGAACGGCCTCTGGTATACGCTGGTGGTGCATCTCTATGGACTTTACCTCTCCCTTCTTGTTAGCTGGCATGAAGATGACTATATCGCCTACCTTTAGCTTGCCCGTTTCAACACGGCCAACTGGCACGGTGCCCACGCCAGTGATGGTGAACACATCCTGTATTGGTATCCTAAGGGGTTTATCTATTGGCTTTGGAGGTACTTCAAACGTATCAAGGGCTTCAAGGAGGGTTGGCCCCTTGTACCAAGGCATCTTCTCACTACGCTTCACTAGGTTATCGCCCGTCCAGCCTGAAACAGGCACGAACGGTATCTTATCTACCCTGTAGCCAATCATCTTGAGCATCTCAGCTACACGGGCCTTGACCTCCTCATACCTCTCCTCGCTCCAGTTGACGGTTGGATCATCCATCTTGTTCACGGCCACGACCAGCTGGCGGACGCCCATGGTGAAGGCGAGGAAGGCGTGCTCACGGGTCTGGCCCCTAGGCCCTATGCCCGCCTCAAACTCGCCCCTCTTGGCGGAGACGACCAGTATGGCTGCATCTGCCTGGCTAGCACCAGTTATCATGTTCTTCACGAAGTCCCTGTGGCCAGGTGCATCTATGATGGTGAAGTAGTACCTCGGCGTTTCGAACTTAAGGTGCGTTAGATCTATGGTTAGGCCTCGCTCACGCTCCTCCTTAAGCCTATCCAGCACCCAGGCGAACTTGAACGTCTCCTTGCCCAGCTTCTTCGCTTCCTCCTCGTACTGCCTAATGGTCCTATCATCAACTGCACCACAGAGGTAGAGCAGGTGGCCTACCATCGTGGACTTCCCGTGGTCAACGTGCCCTATTATGATGAGGTTCATGTGTGGCTTCTCAGGCCTGCTCATTCCCATCACGCACCTCCTAGCTCGGTGGGGTAGCCGTGAGCTCCCTTATTTAGCTTTTTCGCCCCACGTGGCCTAGCCGATAATGGGCGACCAGCCCAGTGGGCAAGCTATTGGTACGTAGGCTTGTGCAGCAGGGACCGACCAGCTTATCGCCTAGTAGGCCTAGTCGAGGCCTAGCGTACCTTCTACGCTAAAATTGTCATTCTACTCTCAGTTAAGCCCTCATGCAGCGTGTAGCTGGGCAATTCTTATTAAAAAGAGGTAGTCGGGATGGCGGTGGGGCTGGCGATGGGCATGGGTGGTGAGGAAATCATAGAGGGCCTTAGGAGGGCCGTGAGGGAGTACGACCCGAACATGGCTCGTGAGTATGCCAGGAAGGCAGCTGAGGCTGGCATAGACCCAGTGAGGGCACTTGAGGAAGGCCTAGCAAGTGCCCTAAGGGAGATCGGCGATAAGTTCGGGAGGGGCGAGATATTCCTAACGGAGCTGGTGGCTGCTGCTCAAGCTATGGAGGCTGGCGCTGAGGTCTTGAAGAAGAAGATACTTGAGATGGGCAGGGCTGAGTACGTAGGGCGCTTCCTCATAGGCACGGTTGAGGGCGATATCCATAGCCTGGGCAAGGGCATAGTAGCTGCCATGCTCATGGCTGCTGGCTTTGAGGTCATAGATCTAGGTGAGGATGTGCCTACTGAGGTCTTCGTGGAGAAGGTACGTGAGTTCAAGCCAGATATACTAGGGCTAAGCGCCCTCATGACCACTACCATGGCCAAGCAGAGGGAGATCATAGAGGCCCTGAAGGCAGCTGGCTTAAGGGACAAGGTAAAGGTAATGGTCGGTGGGGCACCAGTTACGGAGGAGTGGGCCAGGGAGATAGGTGCTGATGCCTGTGGCTTAGATGCAAATGATGCTGTTAAGAAGGCCCTCCAGCTCGTGGGCAGGAAGGTGGATTGAGATGTGCCCCTTCCCAGGACGAAGAATGCTGCAGCTCCTCAGCAGGGACGACATGGAGGCCATACACCTAGCAGCCATCCAGCTCCTTGAGGAGAAGGGCGTTATAGTGAAGAACGAAGAGGCCTTTCGTGTCCTTAAGGAAGCTGGCTGTGATGTAGATGAGGCTAGGAAGGTAGCTAGGATACCTGAGCACCTCGTTAAGGAGTGCCTATCTAAGGC
This sequence comes from Candidatus Bathyarchaeota archaeon, assembly GCA_011040545.1. Taxonomy (GTDB): domain Archaea; phylum Thermoproteota; class Bathyarchaeia; order EX4484-135; family EX4484-135; genus EX4484-135. Next base: position 3,665 of record DQYM01000178.1, read on the forward strand.
CCCATCCGTCATAAGGCTGTACAGCAGGGATGGGAAGCACGATGTCATAGTAGGTAAGGACAACGTGATATTCAACCCAGGCTCAACGGCCCTCTACATCCTTGATCGCAAGACGGGTGAGATAAGGGAGCCGACCACCAAGGACTTCGTGGAGTTCGTAAGGCTAACGGATGCCCTAGAGTACATACAGGCCCAGAGCACGGCTATGATACCTGCCGATGTAGATAAGCGCATAACTGACCTGTACAGGCTCTACATAGTGCTGAAGAACTCTACCAAGCCGATAATAACAGGTGCCTTTACGAAGGAGGGCCTACATGATATGGTTAAGATGCTTGAGATAGTAGCAGGTGCTAGGGCTGGCGATAAGCCCATGGCCATCTTTGATGTCTGCCCATCTGCACCGCTGATGTGGAGCGATATAACGTGCCAGAACCTAGTTGATTGCGCTAAGTACAAGATACCAGCCGAGATAGTCTCCATGCCACAGATAGGTGCTACTGGCCCCATAACGCTTGCTGGCAGCATAGCCCAGCTGAACGCAGAGGAGCTAAGTGCAATCGTCATATCACAGCTCGTTAACCCAGGTGCACCAATAATATACGGTGGCTCACCAACCACATTTGATATGCGCTATGCTACCCCTAGGCTTGGGGCTATAGAAACCATCATGCTCTGCTGCGCCTACGCTCAGATGAGCAAGTTCTACGGCCTACCTAGCCATGCCTACCTAGGCCTAAGCGATTCAAAGGCCCTTGATGCGCAAGCTGGCCTTGAGAGCACTATGGGCATAATACTAGGTGCTATGGCTGGCGTGAACGTCATATCTGGGCCTGGCATGCTGGTCTCGGAGAGCTGCCAATCCTTTGAGAAGCTCGTCATAGACAACGAGGTTTGTGGCATGGCCCTTAGGCTTGTGGAGGGCATAGAGGTCAATGCCGATACGCTAGCTATTGATGTCATGAGGAAGGTATGCCCAGGTGGCCACTACCTAGCTGAGAAGCACACTAGGGAGTGGCTGAGGAAGGAGGTATTCATGCCATCACCTGTCATAGATAGGCTAAGCCTAGATGGCTGGCGTAGGGCTGGTGCCAAGGACATAATAGCTAGGGCTAGGGAGAGGGTGGATGAGATCCTAGCTACGCATGAGCCAGAGCCACTACCGCCAGATGTAGAAGAAGGCCTAAGGGAAGTGCTAAGGACCGTCATGGAGCGATATGGCATAAAGGAAGCGCCTATCCTCTAAACCCCAATTTTTATAGCCCCGTTTCTATGCCAAGGTAGAGCCTACTTAGCCTCGGGTGGTTTAGGAGCTCCTCAGGTGTTCCTTCAAAGTTCACACGGCCATCTACGAGCAGGTAGGCCCTATCGCCAATTTCAAGGGCCTTCCTTGCGCTCTGCTCAACAAGTATTATGGCTATGCCAAGCTCATCTCTTAGCCCTACTATGGTGTTCAGTATCTCCCTGGCTATCCTAGGCGCTAGATCTGTAGTTGGCTCATCAAACATCATGAGCTTTGGCTTCCTAAGCAGGGACATGGCTATGGCCAGCGTACGCCTCTCACCACCGCTGAGGGTCCTAGCCCTCTTATCTATGAGTGGCTTTAAGATCGGGAACATGCTTACTACCTCCTCAATCCTATCCTCTACCTCTTCCTTCTTGAGCGAGTACGATGCCATTATCAAGTTCTCACGAACAGTTAGGTTCGTAAATACATTCTCTGTCTGTGGCAAGTAGGCTATGCCCTTCTTAGCTATCATGTGGGGTGGGTACTTTGTTAGCTCTTCTCCATCAAACCTTATGCTACCTGAGTATATGGTCGTTAAGCCAAATATGCTCTTAAGGAGCGTTGACTTGCCACTCCCATTTGGGCCAACTATGACCGTTATCTCCTTATCCCTTGCAACCATGTTCACATCGTAGAGGACGCTGAACTTCCCATAGCCAGCGTTCAGGTCCTCTACGACCAGCATGCTATCCCCTCAGGCCGTGGGCGTGCGAGCTTATAAGTAGGCCTCAACCACCCTTGGATCATCTATGACCTCCTCAGGTCGCCCCTCGGTAAGCAGGTGCCCCCTATCAAGCACGTAGACGTAATCAACGTACTTCAGGGCTATTTCAAGCCTATGCTCAATTATGAAGAAGGTAACGTTAAGCTCCTTCCTGAGCTTAAGCAAGCGTGAGAATATCTCGTGGGCTAGCACGGGGTTAACGCCAGATATAGGCTCATCCATCATCACCATTTTTGCATCTGTCATAAGGGCTCTACCGATTTCAAGGAGCTTCATCTGGCCACCGCTTAGGCCATAGGATGGGTGATCCCATAGGTGATCTAGCTTAAGCAGCTCTAGCAGCTTAAAGGCCTTCTCAACGAGCTCTTCCTCCTTCTTAAGCCAGGCCCTCCTAAATGGGGCCTTCAGTATGCCCTCACCAGGGTTATCCCTAGCAGCTACTAGGAGGTTCTCAAGGACCGTTAGCTTAACGAAGGGGAGCGGTATCTGGAACGTCTTAACCAGGCCAAGCTTGTAGATCTCATGTGGTTTTAGGCCAGTTATATCGTGGCCATCAAAGACTACCGTACCTGCATCTGGCTTGTACATGCCACAGACGACCCTCAAGAACGTGGTCTTCCCAGCTCCATTGGGCCCCATCATGAGCGTAACTGAGCCCCTCTCAACATCTATGCTTACGTTATCTAGTGCCACCAGGCCCCCGAATGCCTTCCTGAGCCCCTCAGTATGCAGTATCACATCCCCTGCCATTCCACGCACCACCTCAAAAAATAATGAGGTGTTATATAAAGGGCCCCTTACTCGTAGATAGGCGTGGTCCAGATTATGGTATCCGTAGCATAGACCCACTTGCCCACGAACTCCCACTCATAGGTTTCTGGTGAGGTCTCTACGATAGCACAGAGGTCGTAGTCCGAGGCCTCCTTATCGCCAGCTGGGTTCATCTTCATCCAGCCAGTAGCACCAAAGTAGTTCTCAGCTATCTTGGGTAGCACCTCCTTTACCTTATCTGGATCGTAGGCACCTACGTGCATTATGCTGTGGACTATAAGCCAAACGGCATCGTACAGTGGGTAGGCATAGGCATCTGGCTCCTCACCGACCTCATGGTATATGTAGCTTCTAACGTGCTCAAACTTCGGGGACTTAGTTGGGGCGAAGACCGTGCAGACCATGCCAGTATCCAGCACGAAGTCCACGACAGCGGGGTCTAGGAGCTCGGTGCACATGACGAAGCCATCACAGCCAAACCACTTCACCTGCCTAAGGGCATCGTAGTCCTTTGCTGACTGGACTATGGTAGCTATCTCACCAAAGCTTATGGCTAGCACGCCTACTTTCTCAGCCCCGTAGGCTGAGATAGCAGCACTTACCTGGTCGTTCAGCGTGCTGACCTCTAGGCTATAATCTGGCTTCTCAGTGTAGGGTATAGTGGCATAGACTGTCCCGCCAAATGCATCGCTAACAGCATCCTTTAGGCCCCTGCCCCAATCATCATCCCTGTAGAGGATGATCAGCTGGTCAACACCAACGTCCTCGATCATGCTAGCTATGGCTGGCCCCTGGGCAGCATCATTTGGACAGGCCCTGAATACGAAGTCGCCTGGCACGGCAAGGCTTATGGCCGTTGAGGCATGGGAGATGACCAGCAGGTGGTTTGAATCACAGTACTCCTTTATGGCGCTTAGCTCAGCACTTGACGTAGGGCCAACGAAGAATAGCACGCCATCAGCGTGTAGGGCCTTTACCTTATCTAGGCAGACGCTTGGGTTGCTCTCTATATCTTCAATAACGATGTCTATGGTGAAGCCAGCACCTATGTCCTCTAGCCACGAGTTTATATCGCTCTCGGCTAGCTCAAGGGCAGCCCTATACATTGGCCCCCAAGGGGCCAGGTCGCCCGTTAGCTCAATTAAGCCACCTATTTTTAGCGTCCCAGAGAGGCCAGGGGCGCCAGGGGCACCAGGCCCTGGAGCCATGATGGTGCCAATGCCATAGCCAATGCCTATGCCAGCTAGGAGGCAGATGATCGCTATAATGATAGCAACGGCACCCTTAACCTCCATGCCCTTCACCAGGTTGGGCAGGGGAATGCCCAATTATTTAAAGCTTTCTAGAAGGCGCTGTTGCTGGGCTCCTAAGATGCACTGACCACCTTATTACCTATGGACATGGATGATCTACTGGAGATGGGCTAGACGGGCCTTAAGCAGCTCGAGGAGCCATGAACACTTAAATAGGCTGTTCTTTTCCCACGGGGCTGGGGAAGGCCATGTGGATGCTGCTGAGAGATGCCATCACCTACGCCTGTATGCTCATACTACTTAGCACAGGCCTAACGCTTACGTACATCACAACCAAGGTACCTAACTTTGCTCATGGTGAGATAGCCGTGATAGGGCTCTTCGTGGCCTTCACGTTCCTTAAGATATTTGGCCTCAACCCCTACCTAGCCATGCCAGCTGCCTTCGCTCTAAGCGCCCTCACTGCCCTAGGCCTCTACAAGCTGGTGCTAAAGCCACTAATGAAGAGGGGGGCCACGCTTGACCACCTCATGATAGCTACACTTGGCTACGACATACTCATCTTCGCCATCCTAAATGTATACGCTGATGTCCTAACGAAGGTATACAAGGTGAAGACAAGGGGCTTCATGCCATTCAGACCCTATGACTTCACGGTGCTGGATCAGCCAGGCATATTCCTAGTATCCGTGGTGGCAGTTGTCGTGCTAATGGTAACCCTCCACCTACTCCTCACCAGGACGAGGTTTGGCATAGCCATGAGGGCAACAATAGAGAACCCGAACTTAGCTAGCGTCTGTGGCGTGAACACCGAGCTCGTTTACACGATATCCTGGATCCTAGCTGGTGGCCTGGCTGGGATAGCTGGCGTCCTCCTGCCCTTCTACTTCAGGGGTAGCCCCTGCCTTGGCTTCGTGCTTATAGTACCCGTCTTCACCGCCAGCATAGTCGGTGGCTTCTACAGCATATATGGAGCCATGCTAGGTGGTGCCATAGCTGGCCTATCGGAGTACTTAATAACATATGCTATTGCATCAGCCGTTGGCCCCTGGTTCCTAAGCTACAGGGTAGCCGTTCCACTGATAATGCTAGCCATAACGCTCTTAATAGCTCCTGAGGGCCTGACTGGCATTAACTGGCGGAGGGCAGGTAGCCTGCTCAAGCAGAAGCTATCTGGCCTTTGGCTCCGCCTTGCCTCCCTAGGGGGCGTGAAGGCATGATACTCTTACCACCCCTCCTGCTATTCATAATGGATACGATAGCCATGATAGCTATCTACCTCATAACAACTCTCAGCCTGAACATCCAGTACGGCTACACTGGCATAGCCGACTTCGGCAAGTCAGCTGGTGTAGCCGTTGGTGCCTACGTGGTGGGTGCCATACCAGGTAGGGTGCTCATGGCCTTTCTGGCCATAGAGGGCGATTACATCAAGGATAACACGCCCATAGTTAGTGCTATAAACTCGGTCCTAAGTGTTGATGTAGCCCTGGCCATAGGGACGCTCATGCTTGGCCTAGCGCTAGCAGCTGGCCTTGGTGCCCTATTTGGCTACGTGGCCTCGTACCCTGTCGCTAGGCTTAAAGGTGAGTACCTAGCCATATTCATGTTGGCCATATCTGAGGCCATGCGTTATATTTTCAACTACTACACGCCCGTCGTAGGTGGCCCCTACGGCGTTACCGTACCAGATCCATTTAAGTTCATTACCAGCGCCTACGGTGGCCAGCTAAGGCTCATCTTTGCATCAGTGGTCATACTAATTATATCAATAGGCATGTTCTACTACGCAGAGCGCCTTGCTAGATCCCCACTTGGCCGAACATTAAGGGCCATAAGGGATTGTGATGTAGCAGCCGAGGTCCTCGGTAAGGATGTAGCTAGCTACAGGATGAAGATAATGGTGCTTAGCTCTGCTATGGCTGCTATAGCAGGTGCCCTCTACGCTTTCTACACGCTTTACGTAGCTGCCATAGCCTACGATAGGGTAACGTGGACCTTCTGGCCCTGGACTATACTCATACTAGGTGGCATGGCCAATAACGTAGGCGTGGTCATCGGTACCATCCTGTTCGTAGTTGTAACAAGGCTCATAATAATATTCAAGCGCTCACTTGAGCCCATACTGCCATTTGATGTAATCTGGCTTGAATATATACTATTCGGCCTCATGCTCATCCTCGTGCTGATGTTCAGGCCAGAGGGCATACTGCCTGAGAAGCCAACTAAGACCATAGAGTTTGAGAAGATCAAGGAGCGTAGGGCCAGAAAGGGAAGAAGTCATGGTAAGGCTAGCAGTTGAGGTCAGGCGAGGCGATAGGCTGCTAGAGAAGCTAGCCAACCTAGGCCATGTATTTCCCTCCAACTGTGGTGGCAGGGGTCTATGCGGTAGATGTAGGATCCTAGTGCTAGAAGGTCGTGAGCTCCTCTCTAGGCCTACTAAGCAGGAGCTAGCCTTGCTCTCAAGGGAAGAGCTAAGCGGTGGCTGGAGGCTTGCCTGCCAGGCCATAGCACTATCAAGTGGCTCGCTAGTGCTTGAGCTCCCCTACCTAACTTATAGGCTAGTCGTAGAAGGCGTGGAGGGGCCCGTAGAGCTCTCACCTGCTGTAGTAGGACGGCAGCTAGTAATTGAGAAGCCTAGCCTAGCCGACCTAAGGGCTGATGAAGAGAGGATCTTAAGCAGCTTGGGGGCTAACAGCATGGATATTGAATTACTCAGGGAGCTACCTAGCTTGCTAAGGCACGGGCCTAGTAGGGCTGAGGCCATCGTGAGGGGAGGGGAGGTACTAGATATTAGGCCACCTGGAAGGCCACTGCTTGGCATGGCCATAGATATAGGGACAACGAAGATAGCTGCCTATCTAGTTGACCTGAGGGTGGGAAAGCTGCTATCTACCAGCAGTGATATAAATCCGCAAGTTGCCTTTGGTGAAGATATAATGTCCCGTATAGCATTCTCTATGGAGGGGCCTGATAAGCTCATTAAGCTTTCAACAGTACTTAGGGATGGCATAAACAAGCTCGTACGTGAGGCCTGTAGCTTAGCTGGGGCTTCACCTAACGATGTATACGAGCTCGTCTTAGTCGGTAACACCGTGATGCACCACTCCCTCCTTGGCATATCCTTGAGGGGGCTTGGGCTAGCACCATATACGCCAGCTACTACTAGGCCACTCCAGGTTAAGGCCAGGGACCTTGGCCTTGAGGCTGGCAGGGGCGCTTATGCCTACTTGCCACCGCCCATAGCTGGCTTCGTAGGCTCGGATGCCCTTGCCGATCTAGTGGCCAGTGGCATGTACGAGCTAGGTGGCACCTGCATGTTGATAGATATAGGGACCAATACCGAGATATTGCTTAAGAGCGGGGATGCCTTCTGGGCCTGCTCCTGTGCCTCAGGGCCTGCCTTTGAGGGCTGGAGGATAAGCTGTGGGTCTAGGGCCGTGAGGGGAGCCATAGATAGCGTTAGGATTGAGCCAGGCACGTATGAAGTAGCCTACACGACCATAGGGGGAGCTAAGCCCATAGGAATCTGTGGCTCAGGCCTCATAGATGCAGTAGCCGAGTTCTACCGTGCTGGCATCCTTGATGCCTCTGGCAGGATGCGTGAGGTAGGCACCCCTAGGTTGAGGAGGAGACAGGGGGTCCTTGAGTTCGTATTAGCTTGGGCAAGCGAGGCTGGGGCAGGGCACGATATAGTGATAACGCAGAAGGACATAAGAGAGATACAGCTTGCTAAGGCTGCTATAAGGGCTGGCTCCAGGGTCCTCATGGAGAAGGCTGGCGTAGGGCCTGAGGACATAGACATGTTGTTCATAGCAGGTGCCTTTGGCTCCTCGCTCAACCTAGCAAGTGCAATGGCCATAGGCATGTGCCCAAGCGTCCCCTTATCCCGTGTTAGGTTCCTTGGGAACTCAGCGGGGGCAGGTGCTAGAATGATGCTTAAGAACGTTGGGCTCAGGAGGAAAGCAGAGGAGCTAGCTAAACACATCAAGTTCGTTGAGCTAGCAGTTGAAAAAGAATTTAGGGAGGAGTTCCTAAGGGCACTCTCCTTTCCAAGCCTAGGTGCCTAGGGCCTCTAGGCTATCTTATACAATGGGTGATCTTTACCTATCTTTATGCCCTCCTCCCTCAGCAGGAAGCCCAAGGCTGCATCTACCATTGCAACAGCTGGGAAGATGTACTTAGCTGCTTCAATTGGCCCGTAGAGTAGGAAGTCAGCACCAACAGCAGCAGCTAGCACGTTTGCACCAGCCATGCAGGGCTTAACAGCATCCTTCCCCATCTTGGTCTTCAGGCCACGCCAGGTATCTATGGCGTTGTGGGGGGAGCAACCAATAGGCCACTCTACTTCCTCCCTTAGCTTCAGCAGTGCCTTACAGGCCATGCCAAGGCTAGGTATATCCATAACGCAAGTATCTATCAGTGGCTTCTCTATGCCATTTGCAAGTGCTACATCAAGTAGCTCCCTAACTGCCTTTACCCTACCAGCTGTGCTGAACTCCCTCATGTTAAGAGCTAGCAGGATGGCGCTCCTAAGGCCGATCTCCCTTATGCTCTCAATCTCCTCTCTTGCAAAGCCTGGTGAAAGCGAGTTGTAAATGATCCTATCTAGTAGGCCAACCTCAGCAGCATGCTTTAGGCCAGCTAGCCTTACCTTGGCCGTTGTCCCATCTATCAATATGGGCCTATCCGTCCTATCGGCCACGAAGTCAAGGAACCTCACCATGGCCCTAGGGCTCGATGCTAGCACATCAACCATGCATGGGTTGCC
>DQYM01000144.1 GCA_011040545.1 Candidatus Bathyarchaeota archaeon
GAGGGCCTCATATTCCGTGTGCTAGGCTACGACCACCCACCTGGGGCCTGGTTCTGTGAGCCACTCTACGCCCCATGTAGCATCTTCAGCTCAAGGGACAGGAGGGCACCTAGGCTAGCTAGGGATGGTGGTATTTACTTCAAGTTCTACGGTGATGAAGGCTGGAAGTTCATCATGGAGCACTTCCCACAGTACAGGCTCCTACATGAGCCCCTTGGCGTTGAGCTAGTGGGCGTAAGGGAAGAGCAGATCTTGGCCGTGAGGAGGCCAGAGGAAGCCTTAAGGAGACTTCTGGCATCAGAGGGAGGTGATGAGCTTATCCTAGCCCTAGGGGAATTCCTAGATGAGTTCCTAGCTATAACCAGCATAAGATTAAGTGAATTAGGCGTCTTTGGCTCCCTCTTACATGGCTTTTACCATCCTAAGCTATCTGATCTAGATTTCACAATATATGGCAGGAGGGCGCTTAGAGAGGCAAGGGAGGGCCTGCTAGAGCTCTACAAATCTGGGGATAGATTTAAAAATGAGTTTGGGCCTAATTGGTCTCCGAGCAGCAAGAATTGGCCTTGGAAGCATATCTCGCCATCTGAGTTTGCATGGCACCAGGAGAGAAAGCTGATTTATGGCTTTTTCCTCAGCAGGAAGGCTGGAAGGTGGATTAAATTTGAGCTAGAGCCAGTTAGGTCGTGGCCTGAGGTTGAGAACGCCTATGACCCACGTGAGAGGATCGTCAAGCTAGGCTGGTCGGTGCTCAAGGCCGATGTCGTGAGTGCTAAGTGGTCCCCATTTACACCAGCTATCTACGAGATAGACAATGTGGAGTTCCTTGAGGCCCCTGAGGGAGCAGGTGAGCCTGAGCGCATACTGTGCTTTGTAGATGAGTTCAGGCTCCAGGCTTGGGAGGGCGAGCAAATCCTAGCTGCAGGCTGGCTTGAGCACGTAGAAGGGCCTCATGGCGAGAGGGAGCAATTGGTCGTAACCTACGGGCCTAGGTACCATGAGCAAGTCATAAAGGTCCTGAGGCCCGTGATTAGGTAGCTAAGGGCATGAAGTAGTCGCCAGGGAGGCTGCCGACGAGAAGCCTAACCTCAGCTCCCCCATCGGGCCTCAGCACCTCCTCTAGCTTCCCCCTGGCCTTGATGAGCTCCCCCTCCCAAGCGTGCTCACAGAACCTCATCCTGAAGGAGGTCAAGTAGCTTGGTTCAGCAGGCCCCTCTACCAGCCTGACATTCCCTAAGCGGTAAATACATGGCGTGAAGATGGACCTTGATGCATCTACTATGATGGCCTTGATAACGCCCACGCCTAGCTTCCTGAACCTAGTGGCCCCGTAGGGCTCAGGCCCCCTGCTGGGCACGAGCCTTATTGAGTAGGGGAAGCCCCTGAAGGTGCCCTGAAGGACCTTATTTCTCTCCCTGGTGAAGAAGGAAGCTCGGTCGTGCTTTGTATCCCTTGAGCGGGAGCTGAATATGGCCTTAAGCTCCTCTAGGCCAAGGGGCTTGGTTGCCCCTTCCTCCCTCATTGACCTAAGGGCTTCGTAGGCCTCTAGGCATGCATCGTGGCCGTAGAACACTAAATCTATATCGGAGCTAGGCCCCTCAAGGCCAGCTAAGATGGAGCCAGATATGCCTACATCTGACCAACGTAGGTTAGCCCTATCCAAGACCTCATCCACGAGCTCAAGGGAGGCTAAGGCTAGCGTAGAGGATGGCCCCGACCTCCTCAGCTCCCCAAGGCCACCTACTGGATCTAGGATCCGTGCTACATCTGAGCGTGGGGGCTCGCACAGAACTTCATCAAGGACTGGATCGTGGACCAAGTAGTGGGGCACGTGCTCCTTAATGAAGGCCACCTTCTCCCTTAGGCTGCCTAGCTTCCTGTAGCGTACGCCTCCCCGCTCCCTATCGCCAGATGGATCTAGCACGTACTTTGGGTAGGCCACTACATGGCCAGGTGGGTGTATTAGGCCCTTGACCTCAAAAATATGGCCTTGCCTTAGCTGGAGCAGGAAGCCCTCAATTGGCTCCCCTAGGGCCATGCTCACACTACCATTAGTGCCTCAACGCCCATCCTCTTTAGCGTTCTCATTATGGGGGCCCTTAGTAGGTAGCCACCGACAGCTATAGCTATCAGGGCCTAGAACAGCCTAACGGCGAGGGCAACGGGTGGCAGGAGGGCTGGGCCTTGAGCCTAGAGGGGCTACCAGATAGGGGCGTCTACACGCTCGTGATATACGTCAGCGAGGGCCTAGCCCTACATGTGGGCTCCCTTGGCTACGTAGTGCTCAAGCCAGGCTTCTACCTCTACACGGGCTCAGCACTTGGGAGGGGGCCCCTTGGGCTAAGGGGGCGCTTGAGGAGGCACCTTAGGAAGGGGAAGAAGGAGTTCTGGCACATAGACTACTTGCTTAACCACCCATCTGCCTCTGTAAGGGCGGTAGTTGCCTCAGGCTGCTCTAGGAGGCTTGAGTGCGAGGTCGTTAAGGCCCTAATGGCTAAGCTCAAGGCCCAGGCCCCAGTTAGGGGCTTTGGCTCCTCAGATTGCAGCTCTAGCTGCCCAGCCCACCTGCTGTTCGTGGGGCAGGATGACCCAACCGAGGGCGTGAGGGAGGTATATGTAGGCCTAGGCCTAAGGCCACTCGTCATTAGGTGCGGTGAGGGGCATGGCTAGAGGGGCTGGCCTAGCCGTGCTGAGGGTGAGGAAGGCCACGCTAAGGGATGTAAGGCTCATGGCCGAGCTTGAGCGCTCCTGCTTTGATGAGGGGTACCCAGAGAGCCTGCTGGCCTACTTCGTGATGAACGATGAGCGCTTCATCTGCCTGCTAGCTGAGCTAGGCGGTATTGCGGTTGGCATGGCCATAGGTGAGCTAGAGGAGGAAGGACTGAAGGCAGTTGGCCACGTATGGACGATAGAAGTCCTAGCTCCGTACAGGCGCAGGGGGATTGGTGAGCGCCTCCTGAGGGAGCTTGAGGAGAGGCTGAGGGCAAGGGGGGCAGTTGAATTCCACCTAGAGGTGAAGGTCGGGAATGAGCCAGCAATAAGGCTCTATGAGAAGATGGGCTACATCAAGGTTGGCATCCTCAGGGACTACTATGGCCCAGGCCAGGATGGCATATTCATGGTCAAGCACTTGGGGCCAGGGGAGGGGCCTAGCAAATGGAGTTGTGGCGCTTGCTGAAGTGGTACGGCATCGGCTTGCTCACATCCATGGCCATCTGCCTCCCGATCTCATATGGCCTGTACGCCATAGGATCCATGAGCTTGAGGCACTCCATTAGCTTAGTTACCTCCCTAACTTGCTTCATGCTCATCTTAGTCCTAGTGGCTATAGCAGCACGTAGGGCACTGCTACCTAGGCCTAGGGCGCTTGAGAGGGCACCAGAAGAAGAGCGTAATTACTACCTAAGCCTCAGGGAGAGGATAACGACTGCCGTCCTAGCCATCTTCCTAGTCATGGTTACGTTGCTAGCCATAGCCATACTAGCCCTTGTCCTCTAGAGGGGCTCCGCAATACTTAAATTCACGGGTGAAAACACGTAGCTGAGCCCTGGGGAGGCGTATGGGAGTAGGGATCTACTACTACTTAACTCCTCCACAAATGTTTCTCGCTCAGGGGAAGAGGGGGCAGGTTGCAAGCCAAGCCCAGGAGAAGCTCTTCCTCACCATATGGGATGAGGAAGCCGTAGATCCTAGGTTCACGGGTGGCAAGGGGGCAGGCCTAGCCAAGATATACAGGGCCATAGCCGACCTAAGGTCCATTGGCCTCCCTGTTGATGTCCCATTTGCAGTTATACTTGGCCCTCCCTTCGTTAGGAGGCTGCTTGCATCAAACCCTGAGATCCTAAGGAAGGTTAGGGTGCTAGAGGAAGCCTTAAGCAGGGGCGAGGAGGTTGGCCCCCTCCTAGCTGAGATAAGGGAGCTCATAATGAAGCTTAAGTTCCCGCCAGAGCTTGAGGAGGCACTGGAGGAGGCCGTAGAGCTCCTAAGGGAGGAGGGGCTGAAGGCTGGCAAGGAGGAGCCAATAAGGGTAGCCGTCCGCTCAAGTGGCCTTGCAGAGGACCTACCAACTGCTTCCTTTGCTGGCCAGTATGAAACCATACTGAACGTTAGGCTAAGCAATAGGGAGGAGCTCAAGGAGGCCATACTCAAGTGCCTAGCATCCATATACGGCGATAGGGTAACCGATTACAGGCAGAAGCTAAGGGAGAGGGGCCTTAAGATACCAAGTGAAGTAGAGATATGCTCAAGGGGCCTCTTCTCCATAATCCTACAGCTGATGGTTGATTCAGAGTGGTCGGGGGTTGGCTTCTCCATAGAAACGGAATCTGGCCACCCAAAGGTATTCAAGTCTACTGCCTGGCTTGGCCTTGGTGAGCTTGGCGTTCAGGGGAAGGTCCCCACAGCTGAGATCTTCGCTGCTAAGATAGGTGAGAAGAGGCCTGTAGAGGTATTTGGGAAGCGGGTTCCAAGCTCGGTGGTATGCCTTGGTATAAACCCACCATCCAAGCCCCAGAGGGAGATGCTAAAGTGGGATCCAGATAAGGGGAAGAACGTCATAGTAGAAGTAAAGGAGCCAATTAACCCAAGGATAGCCAATGATGCACAAGCCACGTTGGTGGCCCTCGCAGTTGAGCACCTTGAGGAGAAGGTCGGCAAGGGGAAGCCAGTTGATGTGGAGTTCGCTTGGGAGAAGGGGCGCTTGTACTTGCTCCAGGTAAGGCCTGAAACCGTCCATGCTACCAAGAGCCGAGCTATCATAGAGAACTACGTCCTTGAGGAAGAGCCACCACCAGATGCCCTAATCGGCACTGGCCTAAACGTGGGGACTAAGATAGCAAGTGGGCCACTAATGCCCTTGCTCTTTGGCGACCTACCAACCGAGGAGCTCAGCTTTAGGATAAGGCTGCTTAAGCGCATACTAAAGGAGTTCGTGGATAAGTTCAAGTTAAAGCCCATAATCTACACCAGCATAACAAGCCCTCCCTGGGAGCCAGTGATGAAGAGGGACCTGCTCTCTGGCATAATAACTGAGCTAGGCAATAGGACGAGCCACCCAGCTATAATAAGCCGTGAGGAAGGGCTTGCCTGCAGCGTGGGCACGAGGGGCCTCTCGGAGCACTTGGGGGAGCTAGAGGATCGCTACTGGGGGGCTGCCTGCATGAAGTGCGATTTCTGCTCAGTTGGCGAGGTCGGGAAGGACCCCATGCCAGAGGTATGCCCTGCCTGTGGGGCTGGGCTCTTCACCGTAGTAGCTAAGGAGCCAGTTACGCTTGATTGCAGCAAGGGCGAGGCCCGTGTCTACAGGGGGGCACTTAAGTTCAGGGTTGAGGTAAGGGAGGTACGTGAGATACCTAGGCCTGAAACGAGGGTAGCCGTTAACTGTGGCTCACCAATGGAGGCCCTGAACGTATCGCTCATCCCAGGCGTTAGCAAGGTCGGGCTAGCGAGGGAGGAGTTCATAGCTGCTTGGATACAGGTCCATCCTGTGTTCTGTATAAAGGCAAGCAAGATTAAATCAGAAGGTGGCTTCTGGGCACCAGAGGTAGAGGAGCTCTTCCCACCTGGCGTTGACCCAAGGGAGGAGTGGGTCTACAGGCTTACATTAGGCATGAGCTTGATAGCTGCTTCCTTCTACCCAAGGGAAGTTATACTACGCTTCTCCGACTTCAAGACAAATGAGTATGCTACTTTAATAGGCGCTGTACACTACGAGCTTGATTGCCCTAAGTGCGGGAAGGGGCTTGCTCTAAGGGAGCACAGCACGTGTCCAATATGTGGCTCACCAGTTAGGGCCAGGAAGGTAGAGCTAGAGCCAGTTGAGGCCAACCCCATGATGGGGTGGCGTGGTGTATCACGCTACCTAGATCCAAGGTTCAAGGAGGCCTTCCTAATGGAAGTTGAGGCCATGATAAGGTGCCATAAGAAGGGCTTAACGAACCTAGTGCCCATGTTCCCATTTGTTAGGCACCCAGAGGAGGCAGAAGCAGTTACAAAGCTAGTTAAGGAGGTGTTCCTGGCAGAGGGCCTCAAGCCACCTAAGATGATATTCATGGCTGAGGTGCCAAGCATAGGCTTCGTGCCCTACCTCTTCAACCCATACTGCGATGGCTACTCATTCGGCACGAACGATTACACACAGCTCATAACTGGCACGGACAGGGACTCGCCCTTCCTCCCATTTAACGAGGACATACCAGCAGTTAGGATGGCCATAGCTACTGTAGCAGATGCAGCCCACTACGAGAACTACGTGAAGTACGGCATCCTAGGGCCAGTTAGAGAGCACAACAAGCCAGAAGGGGCCTACGCAAAGGAGCTTGGTATCTGTGGCCAAGCACCAAGCGATCTCCCTGGCTTCCTCAAGTTCCTAGCCGTCTACCTAGATTACGTAAGCGTTAACCCAGATGCCGTTATGAGGACGCTTGAGGAGCTTAAGAAGGCTGAGGATGAGCTTAGGGAGCTCTGCAAGGCCTGTGGTATGGATCCTAAGCGCATAGCCCTAGAGCTCTCAAGGGAGTTCAACCTATGGGATCCATTTGGGAGGCCAGCCGTAAGCGAGTTCAGGGCTAGGTGGCTAATGGCTAAGCTAGGCATGGAGCCAGCCTCCTAGGGCATCGCTTAAGATTATATCCTTCCCTAGCTACACTTGTCAGGGGTGTAAGAGCACGTTAAGGAAGCTTAAGAAGGCCCTGAGGGAGTTCGTATTCGGTGCTACTACTTACGAGATGGCTAAGACGTTTGTGGATATGATAACTTACAATACATATGCCATAATGATGTGCGCCCTTGGCGATATGCTAGGCTACCCAACTTCCTGCTTCTACAAGCTTAGGCTCCTCCCCATCGTCCTCACACGCATAGACGCCTGGAAGAAGTTCATGCTTAAGGAGAGGGATATAACGGAGCGAGCGAGGTAAGGGGAAAGGTTTAAAGACACAACCACGTGGCTTTAAGGGGTGGTCGGATGGCTGAGGGGCCAAAGCAGGAGGCGAAAGCTGAGGGAAAGGGTGGCGTGAAGAAGGCCCTCAAGGAGCTTATCTACGGTATGGCCGTTCACGACATGGTTCGCTACGCCCTAAAGACACGAATGTACCTTGAGCACCTGTTCATGCTCATAACGCTCGGCGATATGCTTGGCATACCGCTCCTACCGCCATATTACTCGCTAAGGCTGCTGCCCTACGCTGTCCCGAACATCGCCACGTGGAAGAGGAGGCTGTTCAGGGAGAGGGACTTCACGGATGCCCTCTACTAGGTGGCCCATGCCCTAGGAGGTGGTGTAGCTGCCTGAAACGATGAGGGAGTTCTTTGAGAGGAGGCCAGAGCTAAAGGTCATCACATATGCTGGCAAGGGTGGCCTTGGCAAGACCACGTGTAGTGCAGCTACTGCCTACTGGCTAGCCATAAAGAAGGGGAAGAAGTGCCTTTGCTTTAGCACGGACCCACAAGCTAGCTTAAGCGATATATTTGAGCGAGATATATTTGGCAAGGGGGTCCAGAGCTTCGGCCCAGGCCTATACGTGCTTGAGATAGATGCAGATAAGCGTATAGCAGATTACCAAGAGGAGATAAGGCGTAGGATAAAGGAGATGTACGGGCTTGATGAGATACCGAAGGAGATAGATGAGTACATCAAATCAGCTGCAGCTGAGCCAGCCATGCATGAGTCAGCTACGTACGATGCCATGGCAGAGCTACTGGCCAAGGGCGAGTACGACTACTACATATTTGATATGCCACCCTTTGGCCACGGCATACGTATGGTTAGCATGGCCTTCATACTTGATGCCTGGATTGATAAGATAACAGAGGCCAGGATGGAGGCCCAGAAGTACAGGGAGGCCATAGAGCTGCTGAGGGGCACGGTTGAGATGGAGCGTGAAGACATGATGCTTAAGGACCTCATGGAGATAAGGGAGAAGCTAGACTTCTTCAGGGATGTCCTAACAGATGAGAAGCGCTCTGCCTTCTTCATGGTCATAGTACCTGAGAAGATGGCCATCTTGGATACAGAGAGGGCGCTGGATATGTTCGCTAAGCTAGATATGAGGCTAAGTGGCATAATAGTAAACATGGTCTACCCAGTTAGCCTACTTAAGAGGCCAGATGTAGGCCCCTACCTCCGTAACCGTATAAAAATGCAGCAGAAGTACATGGATATCATATGGGATAAGTTCGGCGATTACATAAGGGCCGTGCTGCCCATGTATGATCGTGAGCCAAAGGGCCTTGAGATGATTGCCCGTGTAGCAGAGGATCTATTCGGCTGGAGCCCTGAGGGGGAGGTGTGGTGGCGTGAGCAGTGAGAGGATGAGGTTTGTGGACTTCGTGCGCTCACGGCCAGAGCTGAAGTTCCTCTTCACTGGTGGCAAGGGAGGCGTTGGCAAGACGGTAGCAGCAGCTGGCATGGCCTACTACTTCGCTACCCAGGGGCAGAAGGTGCTGCTAGTTTCCCTTAACCCAGTTCACTCCCTATCAAGCGTCTTCGGCCAGGACCTCTGGGGAGGGCAGATAAAGCCCGTGGAGGGGGTTGAGAACCTATGGGCCTGTGAGGTGGACATAAGCGATGTTATAGCACGCTACAGGGAGATGCTTGGCAGGAGGCTACGTGAGTTCTTCAAGTGGGCTGATATACCAATAAACCCTGAGCCCTTCATAGATATAGCCACTACTAACCCAGCCTTTGAGGAATCAGCTATGTTTGATAAGATGGTAGATATAATGCTTGAGCAAGGGCCTAACTACGATAAGGTAGTATTTGATTGCGCTGCTGTAGCAAATGCCATAAGGCTAATTGGCCTAAGCAAGATCTACACGCTCTGGCTCCAGAGGATGATAGAGAGCCGTAAGGAGGCCCTATCGCTTAGGGTTAAGCTATCCTTTAGGAAGGAGAAGGTCATGGAGGAGATAAAGAAGGACCCACTTATGGCCGACCTAATAGCCATGGATAAGCGCATAAGGGCAGCCAAGCAGTTCCTAACGGACCCTGAGAGGACGGCCTTCTTCTTCGTTACGCTCCCACTAGCCCTGCCTATCTCAGTTGTGAAGCGCTTCATACGCATGGTGAAGGCCTTTGACATACCAATCGGTGGCGTCATAGTGAACGGCGTCATACCCAAGAGCGTGGTTGAGCGTGGCGAGAAATCGGAGTACATGCTTAACAAGCTGAGGGAGCAGGAGGGCTACCTAGCCATCATAGAGAGGGACCTCGGCCCACTGGTGAGGGCCTACATACCGCTCTACGAGACAGAGGTAGCAGGCGTGGACATGATAGCTAGGGTAGCAGAGGCACTCGTGTCAGGTGAGATGCCAAAATAAAAATAAGGGTTTTTGGCCTTCAGCTTACTCTTCGGCCTTCTCCTCAGCTTCCTCAGGTGGAGCCCTCTTGAAGCGGAAGTAGGAGCGGAAGCCATCGTAGGTCACGATGAAGCCCAGGATTATCAGCACGATGCCGAAGATGAAGAATATCACGTTCAGCGTCATGGCCGTGTAGTACCAAACACCCCTGTAACCAGCCTCTAGCTCGGCCTTCACTAGGTCGGCCAACGGCGATTTGGCCAGAGGCTTGCCGAACATTATGCCTACCTGCTTCTCAGGTGGCAGGCCAAGGTAGGCCAGGCCGAGGAAGACGAAGAACGTCTCCCATATCAGGGCGCCCTCACAGGTTACTATCATGAATATGGCTGGCGCCAGGTTGAATATGGTCGGCTTCTTCACCTTAGCCAGGTAGATGCTGGTCAGTAGGAGGGCCAGGCCAGCTAACAGCTGGTTTGAGCCACCGAAGAGGAGCCATAGGTTCAGCCAGGCACCAGACATGGCGAAGGCAGCACCTACGGCCAGGCAGATGGCGGAGGCCACGTACTTATTGCCTATTAGCGTCCTAAGGGCTGGCCTAGCTGCCGTTGCCTCAGCCATAGCTAGCCTGAAGAACCTAACGACCATCTGCTCTACTGTGATGGCATATAGCTCTAGGAAGGCACCGAAGAAGGCAATGAGGAATATGTTATCTGGGGTCGTGCCAAACATGGGTGCTACTAGCTTACAGGCACCAGCTACGAAGCAGCCCCACTTGGTCCCGTACTTAAGGACCTCCTCACTCGTGAGGACCATGTAGGCAGCTAGAGCTGAGAGGGCTAGGAGGCCCTCCATTAGCATGGCACCAGCACCAACGGGCAGGGCATCGGTTTCTACATCCAGCTGCCTAGCTGAACCGCTCGTGCCAACTAGGCTGTGCCAGCCTGAGATAGCACCACAAGCAATAGATACCATTAGGATGGGCCAGACTGGCCCAACGCCCGTCTTGTAGATGCCAGGTATATCACCTGTGAAGGCTGGCTGCTGGATGGCCACGCCAGTAGCTGGTGATACGAATGCAGAAACTATTATCAGTATGACGCCTACAGAACAGGGCCAGAAGGCTGCGTAGTTTATGGGCTGGGTCCACCAGATTATGGGCGTTACGGCGCCTATGAAGCAGAATATGGCGGTTATGAGCATGCCTAGGTACAGGCCATTCCTGCCGAGACCCATAAGGGCGTTCGGGTAGAGGTCCTGGACTAGGCCACCTACGTAAATGCCTATGATGATTATTATGATGCCTATTATAGTGCTGTAGGTGATCGGCACCCTCATCCTGTACATGAGTAGGGCCATGATGAGGCCAGATATGATGGTGAATATCACTACCATTAGCGAGCCAGGCCATAGGTAGAAGAACAGGCCACATAGCAGCACGAAGACGCTTGTGATCAGTATCAAGTAGAATAGCAGGAAGCCTATCAGGGCCGTCCTAGCCCTTGGGCTAATGAGCTCGTAGGTCAGCGGGCCCATGGTCCTGCCTTCATTGCGGACCGACATGAAGAGGGCGCTGTAATCGTGTATCCAGCCTATGAAGAAGTTGCCTACCAGCAGCCATATTAGGGCGGGTATGAAGCCGAAGCTAAGGCCGATGAAGGGCCCTAGTATTGGCCCAAGGGCAGCAATGCCCTTGAACTGGAAGCCGAACAGCACGTACTTGCTGGTCGGGAAGAACTCTATGCCGTCCATGTACATGTGGGCGGGCGTCGCACGCTTGGGGTCGGGCGACCATACATGCTTATCATACCACCTGGCGTACAGGAAGTAGGCAGCGCCATATACTATGACGCCCGCCAGCACGAAGTATAATGGGTACCACTCTGCCATAAGCCCAGCCTCCGTGTGGCTTCCCTTCGGCCAAGATTTAAGACTTACGGGAAGGCACGTTAACTAGCCTTGGACTACACAGGCTGGGAGCTACCCGTGCTCATCGGCTTAACCGTGTTCTTAGTGGCCTCCTATGCATTTGGTGCTATAGTAAATAGGCGGATACAGCGCTCCTTCTGGAAGGCACTTAGGGCTGAGGTAAGGCGCTACGCAAGGCGTGTCAGCTTCAAGGGGTTTGGCTCCTCAGGTTTTAAGGTAGGATTTAAGCCAAGGGAAGGCCCCCTTAGGAAGGTAGAGGTTTCGCTCATACTACTAGCTAGGGAAATGCTCCTCTACCTCCCAGTAGCCTATGCCCTGGGGAGGAGGGATAGGGTCATAATAAAGGCCAACCTAGCTAAGAAGCCTACCTTCTACCTTGAGATCTTGAGCAAGAAGACACCTCTTAAGGGGGAGATAAAGCTAAAGATAGAGAAGCTCAAGCCCGTTGAGCTAGGGGTACTAACAAAGCATATGAGCATAGGATCAAGTAGGCCGAAGAAGGCAGCTGAATTGCTATCTGGCACGGCTTTTGAACACTTAATAGCCCTTAGAGACTGCCTTGAGCGTTTTTCAATCTCAAGGGCAGAGCCACACATAATGATGATATGTAGGAGGGATGAGGGGAAGCTAGAAGCCATGTTCAACCTCATAGATGAGGTAGCTAAGGCCCTTGCACATCAGGAGGCTCCCCATGGCAGGAGAACGATGAGATAATAGGTATTAGGCTAGGTAGGTCCTCAAGGAGGTACTGGCCACCAAGCACCTCAATCCATAAGATCCTCTTCGTCTCATCACAGTAGAATGGCATTACTAACTTATAGATCAACTTGGGACGACCAAGTAGCCTCTTCTTATGCACGGCTAGCACTAAATAGCGTGCCCTATGCCCAGATACCTCTAATGTGCCTTCCTCTAGCACCTGGGAGCGCTTACTCCCCTTCAGCTTGCCTACCTTCTTCTCTATGTGCTCCTCTGCCTTAGCCACATCCCTAGCATCACGGGTTTCCACCTGGATGACGTAGGCCCTGTTTTGCCCTTCATTTAGCAAGAAGGCCTTTACACGCCCCTTTAAAACCCACCTGAAATCACCACTAGGGTTCCAATCCCCTAGTAGGTCGCACTCAGGTGGCTCAGGTAGGATCCTTAGCTCCCAGGGCTCAGGTAGCCTTAGGAAGCCAAACATGCCAACGCCAAAGAATATGCTATAACTAGCTAGGCAGCCCACCTTGACC
>DQYM01000252.1 GCA_011040545.1 Candidatus Bathyarchaeota archaeon
ACTGGCGGTATGAGTGGTCCAACGCTTACGTATGGGTACCCAAAGCGCCCAACGAAGACGGCAGGTGGGCTATTACCCTCTAGCTCCGTGCTATCTAAATCTGGCATGTAGGAGCTGAATAGCTTCATGGCCTTAAGGAATGGGCAATCTGGGCGCCCGCAGAGGCCCTTCCCCTTACACCTAAGGCAGAGGGACCTCGCATAGGCTATGCTGGTCGTGCTTAAGAGGCGTCTCCTGGCCTCAGGGCTTAGCTCAAGGGCTAGCTGGGGGTCCTCTATGATGCCCTCAAGCCACCTTACGTTTACCCTGACCCTCCTCCCCCTAGTCCTATCCGAGGGCCTACGGACCATGAGCCCTCATGCTGATGGCCGTATGGGCCTAAATAAGGGATTTGGAGGAGCAAAAAATAAGAGAGGGGAGAGGGGGCTCAAGCACGCTTAGCCCCTACGGGCTGGGTAGGCTACTACATCTGCCTTGGGCACTATTATGCCCAGCTTAAGCAGCCAACCGCTCACTTGGTAGAGGCAGAACGCCCTCACGACCTCTGGCTCGCTATCGCCATTCTTCACGATGGCCCTGTTCACGAAGGCAAAGGTCCCTCTTATCAGCCCGCTCTCACGCTCAAGCCTTGGCCTCGTTGAGCCACAGAACGGTGAGACGGCAACTACATTTGCCCTAACGTGTCCCTTGCCGACCCAGGAGAAGGCCTTGAGGTATATGGCGAAGCCAACTACTAAGTGCGTTCCCTCAAGCTCGCTTGGCCAGCCCTCCACCTTGAAGGCAGCAGCTAGGATCACGCCACCGTGTACATCATATGCTATGAGCGATGTAGAGTTATCGCCCCTCCTAACACGGGCTAGCACGGTTTCCTCAAGCCCTGGGTGGTAGAAGGCCATGAGGACTACAGTGATGTTCATATCGTAATACCCACTCTCACCATAGCCCTCTGAGAACTCCACGTAGAGTGGGCCACTGTTCCTGAAGCCCATAGCAAGGCCAATTGGCCTGCCATCCTGCTCTATTACGTGGAAATCTGAGTTAGCCCAGGTCGTGTTCCCAGCCCTAGCGTAGGCCACTACTGTTTCGTTCTGGGCCTCGGCTATGCCAACGAAGGCAAAGGCATAGGCTAGTATGGTCGTGTGTGCTCGGCCATAGGCTATTAGGCCATAGGCAACTAAGGCTAGATCTCCCTTGTGGGCCCCCACTAGGACGGCATTATCAAACTTCACGTTCTCCACTAGGAGCTCATCGCTAGCTGGCGCTGGGCTGGTGGCAAGGGCTACGTAGCTAGTTGAGCCAACGGCCAGCAGGGACAGCGCTATTATGATGGCCAGGGCCTTCTTCTCCAACATCCGACCTCACCTGTTAGCAGGTTAGCTAATGCTGGATTTAAACATATGGAACGAGCTGTCTGGACGAAGGGTCCATAAGCCTTTTATATATCTAAGCCCATTCGGGCTTGATGATAGGCTGGTTCATAATGCTTAGCTCTACCCTAGAGGTCGTTGAAGGCCTAGTGGCCATGCTAACCTGCTACCTTGCATTAAGGTTCTACTCGCTTGCTAGGGAGAGACTATTCCTTGCCCTCTTCACATCCTTCCTAATACTGGGCTTAGGCCTACTGATCCACGGCCTAGCAGCTGGGGTAGTGCTGCTGATGGCGCCAAGGCTAAGGCCATCTACCTTCGTGCTTACCTTGAGGTCGCTGGCCCTTACGCTGTCTATTTGCGAGGCCTTCGCCTATGGCCTACTAGCTTACTCCTACACGAGGTATGGTGCCCCTAGGCACGGGGGCCAGACAGGCCAGGGCGTGCTGCCTAGCCTCATGCTGATGCCTGCTCTAGCAGCAAGCCCAACGAATTCCATGGGCCAGGAAGTGGTCGTGGGCCTTGTCCGCTTCCACCCGCTCCTTGAGGGCCTAATCCTAGCCATACTGGCCTACCTCGCTTTTAAGACGATTTCAAACTTCTTAAGCGAGAAGGATGTTAATCCCTTCCTAGTTAGCTTCTCATTCCTGTTCTTAGCAGCTGCAAGGGTTTGCTTTGTCCTAGCTTTCTCCCTCACCATACTCTACATAACTGCCCACGTCCTCCAGCTCCTCGCCTTCCTGAGCCTCTTAATCGTGCTACTAAGGGTGGTGAGGGCTTGAGGGGCAGGACAGCACGCTACCGCTCTAAGCTAAGGATAATCGCAGATATCCTAACCGTGATAAATGAGGAAGGAGGGGCAGCTGGGCCAACACGCATCCTCTATGGTGCTAACCTATCCCACGAGAGGATGATGCGCTACTTAGCTGAGATGGAGGAGAAGGGGCTTGTGAGGCGTGTTGAAGTGGGGAACCGCACCCTCTACGAGATAACAGATAGGGGAAGGAAGCTCTTAAGGGAGGTTAGGAAGATGGAGGAGTTCTTAAGGGCCTTTGGCCTTGGGATATAGCCCCTCCTGCCCTATCACATTAGCTCCTACGCCTTAGCCTGGCTAGGAGGCCGATGCGCTTCTTCCTGTGCCTTACCTTCCTCGTCTCAACTATCTCCTCCCTCTCAAACAGCTTTGCACCTACTAGTAGAGCCCCTATGGCCCAGGCGAGCATGTAGAGGGCGCTTGCTGCTATGACGGGCCAGGGCTTCCCGTATATGAGGGAGTTATTTATCATCAGGACCCCGTGGCTAAATGGTATGGCCAGTATGATGGCCTGGAGGGCGAGCGGGAGGTCCTCAAACCTCATCATGGCCGTCCCAGCTATCAGCATCATGGGGAGCGTGAATAGGGCGCTGTAGTAGGACTCAGCATCCCTAGTCGTCCTTGCGAAGCAGGATATCACTATGCCCAGGGAGGCAGAGAGGAGGACGGTGAGGAGGGCAGAGGCAATTACCACGGCTGCTTGCTCAGGGGTGAGGACCATGCTCTCTGCCCCAGCTAGGGCACCTGCCGTTGCCCAGGCCATGAGCCAGTTGTAGACCCCCATGCCAGCTATGCTTGAGCCCATGTAGATGGCTGCAGCAAATCCAGCTGCTAGTAGCTTCCCAAGCAGTATTGATGTACGCTTCACTGGCGTGGCCAGCAGGACCTCAAGCGTCTTCTTCTCCCTCTCGCCCGCAAAGCTAGTCGTGATTACTGGCATAGGTCCCCACATGGCTGAGAAGATCAGCATGAAGGATAGCATTAGGAACGTAAATGGCACAGCCCTTATAGCCCTCATATCCGCCCTTATCTCGTACCTACGCTGCTCTAGGATGCTTAGGCCAGCCTCTATGGCCGAGGCCACGGTAGAGGCCCTTGGGCTAGTTGGGTCAATCCACATCTTAATCGTGCCGAAGCCATAGGATGTTAGGTTCTCCGTGAAGTCCTCTGGTATGAGCACGTAGAGGACCGTTTCGCCCTCCTCAACAAGCTTCATGCCCTCCTCATATGAGACCTCATGGACATTTACGCTTAGGTTGGCAGCTATGCTCATTATTATGTCCCTAGCTAGGAAGCCAAATGTCCCATTACCATCCTCTGGGTCCAGGAGCGTTAGGTGCATGTCCATAGGTGCTGCTAGTGGCCCCTCTGGCGTCATGGAGCCGAACAGGAAGGCGTGCATTAGGCCAACGCCAACCCAGACTAGGAATGGGACTATAACGAGCGTTAGGAAGGTCCTACGGGACCTAAGCTGCTCCTTTATCTCCTTCCTAGCTATAATGGCCCAGGGCCTCATTCTCCCTCGCCCTCCACCAGCCTTATGAAGAGCTCCTCAAGGCCCCTCTCCTCAAACTTCTCCTCAAGCTCCCTTATCGTGCCGAGGGCTATCAATCGCCCCCTATCAATTATGGCCACCCTATCGCACGTCCTCTCAGCATCCTCTAGGTCGTTCGTGGTCAGGAGGACCGTCCTCCCGCCCTCAGCTAGGCGCCTTATCAACCTCCTAATCCTCCTAACGGCAAATACATCTAGGCCCATCGTTGGCTCATCTAGTATGACGAGCTCTGGGTCATGGACTATGGCCCTAGCCACCATCAATCGCCTCTTCATGCCACCGCTGTACTCGCCAGCCCTATCATCAGCCCTCTCGGAGAGGCCAACTAGCTTAAGGACCTCATCTACCCTCCTCTGGAGCTCCTCGCCCTCAAGGCCGTAGAGGCGCCCAAAGTACTCAAGGTTCTCACGGCCAGTTAGCATCTCGTATATATCGCTCTCCTGGGGCAGCAAGCCTATGTGCCTCCTAGCCCTTAGGGCGTCCTTTGGCATTTCATAGCCGAAGACGAACACCTTGCCAGATGTGGGCTTTAGCAGGCCACATATCATTCGGACGGTAGTAGTCTTCCCAGCCCCATTTGGCCCAAGGAGGCCGAATACCTCACCTCTTACGATCTCAAGAGATAGCCTATCCACGGCTACCACTGGCCCAAAGCGCTTAGTTACCTCCTCAAGCCTAACCACGGCCTCGTCCATCCTCGCCTGCCCCTCCCCGCTCCCACTCTAGTTGGATACATAAAGGCTGCCATGCTGCCCTTAGCTCAGCAATTGGCCTCTGCTGGGTGTTCTAGCAAGGCTTATATTAATAACTCATATCTTGGTTGGAGGCAAGGTTATGAATGGGGGCAGAGAGTTCTTCGTAATGAAGCATGCACTAGATGATGAGGGAAGGAGCCACCTCCTAGCCATATTAGATGAGGTCCAGGGCTTCATCATGCTGAAGACCACCATGGAGGGCAGGGAGACAGGGCACCTAACCCTGCCCTTCAGGGCAGGCATCCTCAGGTTCCTAAGGGACCTACTGGTGATCCTTGAGGAGAGGATGCCCCTAGAGCGCTAAGGCTGCCTCCACACTATCTACGTGCTTATCACATGGGGGCAAGGCTAATTTAAAAGGCAATGCTTAGCCCGATGTGGGCGAGAAGGTGGGCTCTAGCGAGCTACCGCCAGTTATAGTAGATGGCCAGAACCTCTCCATAGAGGCCCTAGTAGATGTAGCTAGGCGATTTAGGCGGGTTGTGCTATCCCATAAGGCAGCTGAGCGAATGAGGGCTAGCAGGGCCGTGCTCTTGGAGAAGGTGCTCAAGGCTGGCCTTAGGTGCTATGGTGTTACGACTGGCTTTGGCCCCCTGGGCAAGGTGCCCATAGGCCCCGATGAGGCCCTCAAGCTCCAGGAGAACGTAATCCTAAGCCACTCGTGCGCCATAGGCGAGCCCCTGCCCACAGATGTTGTGAGGGCCACGCTATTGCTCAGGGCTAATGCACTAGCCAGGGGTAGATCTGGCGTTAGGCCAGAGCTCGTTGAGAGGCTATTAGAGCTTCTCAACAAGCGGGTCCACCCGATCATACCATCTAGGGGCTCGGTAGGTGCTAGTGGCGACCTCGCCCTGCTAGCGCACATGGCCTTGGTGGTCCTCGGCAGGCCTGAGGGGAGGGCTGAGCTTGATGGCGCTATCCTAAGGGCGGATGAAGCCCTTGAGAGGGCTGGGCTTAAGCCCCTAGATCCACCCATAGATCACAAGGAGGGGCTTGCGCTCATAAACGGCACATCTGCTATGACGGCCATCACGGCCCTAGCCATCTACGATGCCGAGGGGCTGGCTAAGGTCGCTGATATCTGCCTTGCCATGACGCTTGAGGCCATAGGTGGCTTCACAGAGGCATTTGACATAGAATACCTAAGGCAGAGGCAGGCCTTCCCACTTAGTAATGGCCAGGAGGCTTGTGCTGAGAACGTGCTGAGGCTCGTGGAGGGCAGTAAGCTCGTAAATGACCCAAGCGTGAGGAGGGCTCACGACCCGTACTCGGTTAGGTGCGCACCACAGGTCCATGGGGCCGTGAGGGAGGGCCTTGCCTTCTCAAGGCGTGTTGTGGAGGCAGAGCTTAACTCAGTTGATGATAACCCCCTCTTCTTTGAGGATGAGCCCTTCTGCCGTAGCGGTGGGAACTTCCACGGCCAGCCCGTGGCCCTAGCAGCAGATGTTCTTAGCATATCCATGGCCATGCTAGGCAACATATCTGAGCGTAGGGTAGCCCTCTTGCTCACGAGGGAGCTCAACGAGCTCCTACCAGCCTTCCTAGTCCACCCAAGCGCCAGGCCTGGCCTTAACAGTGGCCTCATGATACCCCAGTACGTAGCTGCCTCCCTAGCATCTGAGAACAAGGTCCTAGCCCACCCAGCTAGCGTGGATAGCATACCTACATCTGCTAACTTTGAGGACTTCGTTAGCATGGGGCTAACGGCTGCCCTAAAGGCCCGTGAGGTAGTGGGGAACGCCCTCTCCATACTGGCCATAGAGCTCCTATGTGCCTTCCAGGCCCTAAGCCTAAGGGGGCCAGAGAGGGCTGGGAAGGGCACTAGGGCTGCCTACGAGGTAGCAGAGGCACATGGGCTAGAGGTGGTCGCAAGGGATAGGCCCTTAAGCGATCAGATAGAATTGGCCTCAGAGCTCATAAGGTCAGGTGAGCTCCTGAGGGCCGTTGAGGAAGCAGTTGGGAGGCTTAGGTAGCCCTAGCCCGCTAGTATGGCTCTACCTCCAAGCACTTCCCCATGGCTACCGTTATGGTCCCAAGCTCCCTGCCCACGCTAGCCCTCAGCACGAACCTAGCTAGCTGTGGGAGCTCATCGTAGGGCTCTATTACCAGGCCCTTCTGCTTGGGCACGAGGGGCTCTAGGAGGACATCGCCAACCTCGTCCTCCCGTAGCAGCTTAGGCTGTTCCTCAAGCACATCCCCTGAGCCTGGCTCTACCCTCCTCAGGATGGCCCCCACCCTGCACGGCACCTTAGCTTGGTGGCAGAAGGCGAGGGGGCAGAAGCCAGGCCATAGGCCCCTTGGGCTAAGCACCTTGACCCTGCCCACGAAGGCCCTTGCGACCCTAGGTGCCTCATCGCCAACGTGGCCTACTACAAACCCCTTCTTTATGTGGTACCTCGCTACGCCCCTTATCCTAATGCCCACGTCATCGCCTGCGTAGGCCACATCCAGCCCCCTGCCCCAGGCCTGCATGGAGGCTACCTCCCCTCTACCACCGCTCGGTGCTATTACTACTTCATCGCCAATGCTTAGCTTCCCAGAGGCTAGGACGCCAGCTGCTATGTTTCCCCTCTCGTAGTGCCTGTGTATTGGGAGCCTTAAGGGCCTATCTAATGGCCTAAGTGGCTCCTCAAGGCCCCCTAGGGCCTCGTACAGCGTAGGCCCAGAGTACCAGGGCGTGTTCTCGCTAGCCCTAATTACGTTATCGCCATGGAGGGCCGATATGGGTATGAAGGCGGTAGCCCTTAGGCCAAGCCCCCCCATTAGCTTAGCTAGCCTAGCCCTGGCCTCTGCATAGGCACCCTCCTCGTATCCAACTAGGTCCATCTTATTCACAGCTACTATGGCCTGCTCAATCCCGAAGGCTACGGCTAGCGTGATGTGCTCCCTTAGCCCAACTAGGCCCCCTGGGTCCTTAGCTAGGGCAGCAGGTGCATCAACGACTAGGAGGGCTGCATCTGCCTGTGCTATGCCAGCTATCGTGTTGCCTACCCAATCCATAATCCCTGGCACATCTATGAGCTTAACCAGGCTTCCGCCGACCTCTAGTGGCTCACAGGACGTTACCTCTATAGTATGCCCCCTCTTCCTCTCCTCAAGCTGCTTATCCACTATGAAGGCTAGGTAGCGACCTTCATCCCCAAGCCTAGATGCAAGGGACCTAAGCCTCGCTAGGGTGGCCTCCCCAACCCTCCCTAGGTCGCTTAGTAGCCTGCCAACTAGCGTTGACTTGCCATGGCCAGCATCCCCTATGAGCACTAGGTTGATTATCGGCTTCCTCAGCTCTACCACCCCATGCCCCTCACGGCCTTTAGTATGAGCTCAGCAGCCTCCTCTACTGAAACCTCATGCTGCTCTTTTGCCTTCATATCCCTTAGGGCTACTACCTTGCGTTCTGCTTCAGATGGGCCTATTATAATGGCGAAGGGTATGCCAAGCTTATCTACATTTGATAGCTCCTTGCTCAACCGCTTCCTGAGGAGGCTTAACTCAACCCTAAGGCCCTTAGACCTAAGCTCCCTGGCCACCCAGATGGCATAGGGCAAGACATCCCTTGAGAGCGGTATGATATAGGCATCTGCCCTGCTTGGCGTTGGTATCTTAATGCCACTCCTCTCAAGGGCTAGGACAAGCCTATCTATGCCTAGTGCAAAGCCAGTAGCTGGTATGCTTGGTCCACCGAACTCCTCAACGAGCCTATCGTACCTACCACCACCGCACACCTGCTTCTGAGCCCCTAGGAGTGGGCAATCAATTTCAAATACCATGCCAGTATAGTACTCTAGGCCCCTTGCTATGCTCAAGTCCACTATGTAGTCCTCTACCCCATACCAGGAGAGGGCATCCAGCACATCCTCAAAGGCATCTAGGGCCTTAAGGGCGCTCTCAGAGCTCCCGAAGACCTCCCTAGCCCTCGGAATTACGTCTTCCCTTGGGCCTACTAGATCCATCATGGAGATAAGCGTATCTACTACATCAGGTGGCATCTTAAAGGCCTTCTCAATGCCCCCTTCCTCATAGGGGACGCCATAGTATATCCACTTGAGCTTCTGAGCTAGGATTAGCTTCCCCATGGCATCCTCTATGAAGCTGATGAGCTCATCTACCCTCCTAGCCTCGTATAGCTCATCTAGCTGGTAGAGCCTGATGTCCACTTCCACCTGCCCTAGGAGTTCCTCAGGTATTGGGCTCTCCCCTAGCTCAGACCTCTTAGCTTCCTCCTCAGCCCAGAGCCTAAGCTCATCACACCTCCTCCTCAGGTCGCTTAGGTCCTCCTTGGTTAGGTCCTCTCCTGCCTCTAGCTTACGCTTGTACATCTTGAGCTTATCAATAGAGCTGCTTAGCACATCCATAGGCCCTATTATGCGGTTCTGAACTTCCCCTGGTATGCCATTATCATTTAGGAAGCCCCTTAGGACCTCTAGGTCCCCTATCCTAAGCTGGTACTCCTTGAGGCCGAGCTCCTTAAGCACATCAACAGCTACCGCTATGACCTCAGCATCTGCCTCTGGGTAGGGCGAGCCCATTAGCTCTATGCCAGCCTGCCAGAACTCCCTGTATCGGCCTGCCTGTGGCTCCTCGTAGCGGTAGCAGCGCCCTATGTAGTAGAACCTAAGGGGCTTAACGGAGAGGTCAACTTCCCCCATAGCTATCATACGGCAAACTGGCGCTGTTAGCTCAGGCCTAAGCACCATCTCCCCTTCATCTATGGTGAAGACGAACATCTTGCTCCTTATCTCCTCACCTGAGCGTAGGGCGAAGAGGTCAAAGGCCTCAAAGATTGGCGTATCAATCCTCTGGAAGCCGTAGCGCTCAAATACACGCCTTATAGCTGCTTCAACATAATCCATCTTGGCCATCTCAGCTGGGGGGAAGTCCCTAGTCCCCCTTGGCCTCCTTATAGCTAGCTCAGGCAATTACATCACCTCCTACTAGAATGGCCAAGGTAGCCGTGGGCCACTTAGTGGTGAAGGAAAGCACCTCTCTCCAATTGGCCCACCAGGTGGAGCAGCACAACGTGGCATATTTAAGGCTATCGCCCATTGGCCTCCCTAACGAGCTTCTCCAGTAGCTCCCTAGCAGCCCCCTCCAGCTCCTCTAGCGTCCCCTCATTAACGAGCATGAAGTCGGCTAGGGCTATGGCAGACCCTATGCCTACCTTAAGCTCTACCTCATCTCGCTTCCTGAACTCCTCCCACGTCCTAGGGTCATCCTCACGCCCCCTGGCCCTTAGGCGCTTGAACCTAGTCCTAGGGGATGAGTGGACGGCTATGAGCACGACATTACCATAACGGCCCCTAAATGCCTCTACCTCATGGAGGCTCCTTATGCCATCTACGAGCACGAGCTGCCCTGCCCTATCAATCCTTGGGAAGCAGAGCTTAGCTACCACAGCTGGCCCACCCTCATGCCTAAGGGCCTGCATGAGCTCCCTCATGGCCTTGCCACTTGGCTCTATGCCCCTCTCCCTGGCCACGTCCCTAACGGCATCCCCCATAACGACCACATCAAAGCCCACTTCCCTAGCTACCCTGGATACCACGGACTTGCCTGATCCAGGCATGCCAACTACACATACTACTAGGCGCTTCCCTCCCCTGCTCCCCAAGGCCCTCCTCCTAGCGAGCATGGGCTTAAGGGCCTTAAGTGCTTATGTAGTGGGCCTAGCTAGCCGTGGCGGTTCTATTGAGGCTGCTGGGTGAAGGATATGGCCGAATTAGCCTCTAGCCTCAATACTGATATTTGCAGGGCTTCCCCATAAGCATGGCCATGTAAGCAGGCCTATACTATCTCCACTAGCTCCCTCTTGCGCCTCTTCTTCCTCCTCAGCACGGCCTCCACGATCTCCCTGAACTCCTCCTCGCTCACTAGCCCCTGGGCAATAGCATCATCACAGTACATGCCGTAGCGCTCCTCTATGATGCGGTCAATCTCCTTTCTATCCTCGTGCGTGGTGAGGTGGTAGAGGCCAAGGGCAAGGAGCCACTCCCTAACGAGCCTGCTCAAGCTCCCACCAGCTTGATAGGCGGGGCACCTGCTATTAAGCCTGCTGCTTTAAGATCGTCTAAAGGGCACCTAGGGCTCTTAGGATGCCTTGAGCGAGCTTTAAGGCCCTTGAGGCAAGCCTGACGAGCTCCCTAGCATCTTCCCTACTATATATTTCATAAGGTGTCCTCATTTCATGGATATCCCCATAGCTTGATATAGCATGATGAGGAGCTGCCTCCTCGGCCAAATCCGCTAACTCTAGAGCACCTTCATGGACTTCCGATGGGATGAGTTCCTCTTCCACGAGTTCACGTAGCTCTGGCCCAGGGTTATGAATCCAGCTAGGTGGTCTGAAGAACGCAATTACTGCCTTAGCCGAGTTCTCTATTGAGAGCTGTGCCTCGTGTATAGCTGCTACAAAGGCCCCAGCCTCAAGAGCTAGCCTAGCCTCCTTTAAGTGCTCCTCCGCTAGCCTCAGCCTATAAGCATGGCTTGGCGGGTCATCTATATCCACTTCTAGCTTAAAGGGCAGCTTAACGCTACGTGGGACACGCCACGTGTAGCCCCAACTAGCCCTCACACGCCTTATGCCAAGGGCCTTAAGCCTAGCCAGTAGCTTCCCCTTGGCCCTCGCTAGGGTACCCCTTGGGTCGTAGAGGATGATGCCCTCAAACAACGCATTAAGCAGCACGGCTGATGAGATGTGCTCCCTGAGGTCAGCAATCGATACGATAGCTATGGTGGTATCCCTAAGCGTGGTCTCCCTAAATGGCCTAAGAGCTCTGTAGGCACTAAAGTAGTCATCGATTGGGCCAGCTAGGTAGCTATCAAGCAAAACGAGGAAATCGTAATCGCTCTGGGGCCTGTAGTCCCCTCTGGCCCTTGAGCCAAATAGGATGACGCCAACTAGCCTCTGGCCAAAGGCGTGTTTAAGGCACTCAACAGCCAGGCTGAGCACGCCCCCACTACGCCCCTCGTTGGAGCCCATGTGGCCTCCAGGCCAACGACCTTAGGGCCATATATAGCCCTCGGGACAAGCACAATTAGTGGGCTTGGTGGTCCCCCGGGCCGGATTTGAACCAGCGACCATCCGGTCCCTGCGGGCCTGTCCGCCTGGCGAGCTGCCACGAGCGCCCAGGGGCGCCCGCTACAGCCGGACGCTCTACCAGGCTGAGCTACCGGGGGCCATTCCCGTGTGGGAGCTGGCCCTTATAAGCTTCTCGCTATCCCACTGGCCCTCTAGCTTGCTTGCTAGCTCCCCCTCTGGCCTCTAGCTTCAGCTCCATGCCCACGCCGCACTGGAGCACGACATCGCCTAGCACATCCCTTAGCCCCCTCTTCGCTGGTGAGCCAGTGCAGTGGCATGGGCAGACGACCTTAAGCCCCTGTTGGGCTAGGAAGGTGCCTAGCTTCCTCCCCTCGTAGTAGGATGATATGTGGAAGCCTCCTATTAGTGCGTGAACTGGCTTCCTAAGGTAGCTTGAGGCTGTCCTCACTATTAAATCTAGCCCTGGGTGCGAGCAGCCAGTGAGCACGGCTAGGCCAAGGCCCTCCACATCGGCTATGAGGGAGTGCTCGCCCCCTAGGTCGCCTGTTGAGTAAAAGCCATTTACTAGCCTAGCTGGCCCCCTAAGCACGACCAACCTAGCTCCCTTGCCCCTAAGCTCCCTCTTCATAAGCCAGCCTGGCTCCCTAGGCACGAAGACATCTA
>DQYM01000078.1 GCA_011040545.1 Candidatus Bathyarchaeota archaeon
CATCCCTCCTAGCTGCAAGCACTAGGAGCCCATTATCTGGCCCTACAAATAGGTACCTCCTGGCCTTCACCACTATGGCCCTCCTCCTCGTGCCAACGCCAGGATCTACGACGCCCACGTGGATGGTGCCAGGTGGGAACCAGGTAGAGGCCTGGGCCAGGATTAGGGCACCAGCCCTCACGTTGAACTTTGGGACATCATGTGTTACATCAACTACCACTGCCCCTGGGCAAAGGGATAGGATGACGCCCTTCATGCTAGCCACATATGGGTCCCTAGTGCCGAAGTCGGTCGTAAGCGTTATCACTGGCCTAGCCACCCCAGCCACCCCAGCCCTTGGCGGGCCCGCCGGGATTTGAACCCGGGGCCTACGGCTCCGGAGGCCGCCGCTCTATCCAGGCTGAGCTACGGGCCCCAGTGCTCATAAGGGGGTAGCTAGCTTAAGCTTTGAGGCTGAGCGTGGCATGCTTGCTGGCTCGGTGGTCGCTGACCCATTTGGGGCCCTTAGGTCTGAGTGCCTAGGCTTGCTAAGCGAGGCCATAGCTAGGCTCTGGTCGGGTATCAAGCTAGATGGCATTAAGGTTTCCTTGCCATCAAAGCTTGAGTTCGGGGACCTAACGACCAACGTATGCTTCACGCTGGCTAGGGAGCTAGGCAAAAGCCCTCAGGAGCTAGCATCTGCTCTAGCAAGCGAGATTAACAGCCTAATACCTAGTCGGGCGGAGCTGCTGAGCACGGCTGAGGCAGCTGGTGGCTACGTGAACTTCTGGTCGGATCTAGCTAGGCTAGCTGAGCTATCAATAAGCTCTGCCCGCTGCCTTGGGGACCGATATGGGCACCTAGAGGTTGGGCCAGGGGAGAAGAGGAAGATAATAGTTGAGCACACGAGCGCTAACCCAATACACCCAATGCACGTTGGGCACGGTAGGAATGCCGTGCTTGGCGATGCCCTTGCTAGGCTGCTTAGGGCCAGGGGCCATGATGTGCAAACACGCTTCTACGTAAATGACGTAGGGCGCCAGGTGGCCATACTAGCCTACGGCTACGATAAGCTCGGTAGGCCAAGGCCAAGGGGGAAGCCAGATCACTTCTTTGGCCTCATATATGCTATGACGAACTGCGCCCTTGAGATAAGGAGGCTTAAGGAGGAAGTCAATAGGGCCATTAGGGCTGGAAGTGATGAGCGTGTTAGGCGCCTGAAGGCAGAGCTTGATAGCTGGGCCTTCTCAGCACATGAGCTAAGGAGGAGGGAGCCAGACCTATTTGATAAGCTGTTCTCAGCTGTAGAGGGGGATGAGGATCCAGAAGCATCTATATCTGAGGTCGTGAGGGCCTACGAGGCCCGTGAGGGCTGGGCTGTTGAGCTTGTAAGGGGCATCTGCGAGGAGTGCCTAAGGGGCTTTAGGGAAACGCTAGATAGGCTTGGCATAAGCATAGATAAGTGGGATTGGGAGAGCGAGGTCGTTTGGAGCAACCTAGTAGCCAAGGTCCTAGCTAGCCTTGAGGCCTCTGGCTTTACTAAGGTAAGGGCTGGTGCCCTTGAGTTCCTAGCAAATGCAGTTGCGGAGAGGTTTGGCCTTAAGGGGGAGCTTGGCCTATCAGGTGAATTTGAGATACCGCCTTTAACGTTGGTTAGGTCAGATGGCACGACCCTCTACGAGATCAGGGATGTAGCATACACGCTTAGGAAGTTCAAGGATGCCGATCTAGTCATAAACGTCATAGGGGCTGACCAGAAGCTAGCCCAGCTCCACGTCAAGCTAGCCCTCCACGCACTTGGCGAGCACGAAAAGGCCAGGAACTTAATACATTTCGCCTACAACCTAGTCAAGATACCTGGCGCTAAGATGTCCGCTAGGAGGGGTCGCTTCATAACGCTAGATGGCCTCCTTGAGGAAGCTGTATCAAGGGCCTACGATGAGGTGCCAGAGCACTCACCAGGCCTGTCTGAGGAGGAGAGGACCAGGATAGCCGAGGTCGTGGGCGTGGGGGCTGTTAAGTTCACGCTGCTAGCCCAGGATCCAGCTAAGGAGATAACATTCACGTGGGATAGGGTGCTGAACTTTGAGGAGAACTCAGCCCCCTACGTGCAGTACACGCATGCGAGGGCATGTAGCATCTTGAGGAAGGCTGGTAGGGAGCCCGAGCAACCAGACTTCTCGCTCCTAGGGCACCCGCTTGAGAGGGAGCTCGTGCTGGCCATAGCCCGCTTCCCAGAGGTAGTAGCAGATGCAGCTGATAGCCTAAGGCCAGATGCGATTGCGAACTTCACCATCTACCTAGCAGATAGGTTTAACTCATTCTACGCTAGCCTGCCCGTGATAAGGGCTGAGCCAAGGGGCCTATCTGATGCTAGGCTAGCCCTCGTTGATGCTGTTAGGATAGTGCTTAAGAATGCCCTTGGCCTACTTGGCATAGGGGCTCCTGAACGCATGTAGCAAGGGAGAAGAGGGGCTTGGGCCTTGCTCATCAGCTCCCCGACCAGTGCGCTAAGATCTTTAGCTTGAAGTAGAGGTCCCACCTGCCCGTGACCTCAAACTCCCCTCCTGATACGTGGGCGGTAGCTCAATGAATGCCCCACGCCCTTTCCCAGCTTCACGCCAGCCATAAGCCAACCATTAGCTGGCCCCAGGCGCTTATGTGAAGGGGCCTAGTGCCTGAGGCTAAGCATTAAATCGCCCTTACCACATGCTCCTATGGTGTTAGCATGGCCAGGGGCAAGGTAGTAATTGCAACTGGCATACCTGGCGTTGGCAAGACGACCGTGTGTAAGGAGGCTGAGGCCCAGGCTAGGGCTGAGGGCGTGAAGCTTTCCGTCCTAAACTACGGTGATGTCATGGTTGAGATCATGGAGAAGCGTGGCCTACTGGTCCATAGGGATAAGCTTAGGAAGATGGATATGGCCACTCAGAAGGTTCTGCAGGCCGAGGCAGCAGCTAAGCTAGCAAAGGCAGTTAAGGCTGCTGAAGGCCATGTGATAATAGATACGCACATGGTGGTTAGGACGCCATTTGGCTACCTGCCTGGCCTCCCGAAGCATGTCCTTGAGGCCCTTAAGCCCGACCTCCTCGTGCTCATAGAGGCTGACCCAGAGGAGATAGCAGCCCGTAGGGTCAAGGATCTAGAGGCTGGCGAGAGGCTAAGGGATGAGAGGCGCATAGAGGAGCTAAGGGAGGAGCTCATGTTCTCACGCATGGTAGCTTCTGCCTGCTCCGTCCTCACTGGCGCACCAGTTGCCATAATAAAGAACCCAGCGGGTGGCCAGAGGGAAGCTGGCAGGAAGCTCCTTGAGCTGATAAAGGGCTAGGGGCAGGTGAATAGCATGTTTACCATGCCAATATCAACGCTCCTATCCCTCCTGGCTGCAGTAGGCATGTGCCTCCTTCACGCTGGCCTAACTAGGCTGCTAGTGAACCCAAGGAAGCTAAGGGAGCTCAGGAGGGAGCTAAGGGAGTACGAGAAGCTCCTTAGGAAGGCCATGAGGGCTAAGGATGAGAAGACGAGGGCTAAGGTTGAGAGGAAGCTTAAGAAGCGCATGGCCCACTTTGAGATGGTGAAGAAGGGGCTATCTAGCATGTGGATGAGGAGCATGATCTCTATGTTCCTTAGCTTCTTCCTCCTCATATTCGTCCTAGCACCACTGTTTGGCCGTGAGCCCGTAGCCTACTTCCCAATTGGCCTTGAGGGGCCCATGCCCATTCCATTCGTGCTCTGGTATGGCCTCTGCGCTATGTCCCTCGGAATGCTTATACAGAGGGCTCTGGGCATCGGGATGACATGGGGAGAGTGAGGTGGTGAGGCGTGCCGAGGCCAGCGCTCAGGTCAAGGAGCCTAAGGCGGGTGAAGGTGAGGACGCCAGGGGGGAGGCTAGTGATACACTATGAGCGTAGGAAGCCTGGGCCAGCTAGGTGTGCTATCTGCGGTGCCGTGCTAGGTGGCGTGCCAAGGGAGCGTCCATCTAGGCTTAGGAAGCTAGCCCATACTGAGCGTAGGCCAGAGAGGCCATATGGAGGCGTTATCTGCCCTAGGTGCCTCAGGAGGGGCTTAAAGGATGCTACCAGGCTCCTTAAGCCACCAACGCAAGCCCAAGCCACATGAGGAAGCCAGAAAGAGGAGGAGAGGCTTGACTATTTGCATATCTGGCTTATCTGGCACAGGGAAAACTACAATCGGCCGTAAGTTAGCTAAGCTCTATGGCCTTAAATACATATCTGGTGGGGATGCCCTTAAGGAGAAGGCTAGGAAGCTAGGCTACAATGTAGATGAACATGGCTGGTGGGAGGGGCCAGAGGGGAGGGCTTTCTTAAAGCTAAGGCTTAAGGATCCTAAGTTTGATAAGGAGGTAGATGCCTGGCTTATCCAGAAGGCCCGTGAAGGAGGCTTCATCATAGACAGCAGGACCTTATCACACCTATTTGGCGAGGGCCTGGATATCAAGATATGGCTGCTCGCATCAGAGCGCACTAGGGCCGAGCGGATAGCCAAGAGGGATGGCATAAGCCTCCAGGAGGCCCTCATGGCCGTGAGGGAGAAGGATGAGAGGACACGTGAGATCTACAAGCGGGCCTATGGCTTCAGCATGGATGACCTCTCGCCCTACGACCTGATAGTGGATACAGATGCCCTCAGCCCAGGCGAGGTAGTAGATGCCATAAGGGCTGTTATAGAGGCCATGAGGGCTAGAGGGGAGCTCAAGCTTTAATATAGGCCTGCCGTGGCCGTTTCCCCAAGTGGAGGTGGGGCGATGTGCCAGCCATAGAGGTTGGGCGTATCTGCGTGAAGATAGCTGGCCGTGAGTCAGGCCGTAAGTGCGTGGTAGTGGACATAATAGATGATAACTTCGTGCTTGTAACTGGCCCAAAGAGCCTAACTGGCGTTAGGAGGCGTAGGGCCAACATAAAGCACCTAGAGCCAACTGAGGCCAAGATCAGCATACCCCGTGGGGCAACTGATGAGGAAGTGCTAGCTGCGCTAGAGGGAGCTGGCCTCAAGGATTGGATGGCTGAGCCAGTTAAGCCAAAGCTAAAGCCATTCTAGACGTGGGCTAAGTATGGTCGTGGGCCTTAAGCTTATCCCCTACCCCATGGAGGGCACATGGGATGAAGGAGCTTAAGCCACCTTGGGCCGTGGAGAGGGAGCTGCTGGTGAAGGCAGAAGGGGAAACAGATCCAAGGTATGGCTACAGGCCAGAGGAGAGGCCACTAAGCGAATACATACGCCTTGGGGCCATCAACTTAGATAAGCCACCTGGCCCAACTAGCCATGAGGTAACGACCTGGGTTAAGCGGATAGTTGGCGTGGATAAGGCTGGGCACGGGGGGACCTTAGAGGCCCCCTAGGCCCTCCCCTGGGGGCCAGGGAGATCCCCGTGTAACTGGCGTGCTGCCAGTAGCGCTCAAGGATGCAGCTAAGGCCCTGATGGCAGTGCTGAACGCTGGCAAGGAGTACGTGGCCGTCATGAAGCTACACAGCGATGTCCCAGCCTCACGTATAAAGGAGGTCATGTCTGAGTT
This sequence comes from Candidatus Bathyarchaeota archaeon, assembly GCA_011040545.1. Taxonomy (GTDB): domain Archaea; phylum Thermoproteota; class Bathyarchaeia; order EX4484-135; family EX4484-135; genus EX4484-135. Next base: position 5,514 of record DQYM01000078.1, read on the forward strand.
CGTGGGGCCAATCTACCAGAGGCCACCAGTTAGGGCATCTGTTAAGAGGCGCCTTAGGATTAGGACGATATACGAGCTTGAGGTCCTAGAGGTAGAAGGGCGCTATGTCCTATTCCGAGTTGCCTGCGAGGCTGGGACATACGTCCGAAAGCTCTGCGTTGACATAGGGAATGCCCTTGGCTGTGGTGCCCACATGCAGGAGCTAAGGAGGACCCGTGTTGGCTCCTTCTCAGAGGATGATGCCGTAACCCTCCACGAACTCTCAGAGGCCATGTTCCTATGGCGTGAGCTTGGGGATGAGAAGGCGGTAAGGCGGGTCATCAGGCCAGTTGAGCACATGCTATCCTTCCTACCACGTATTGTAATCAGGGATTCTGCCGTTGATGCCATCTGCCACGGTGCTCAGCTAGCTGCCCCTGGCGTGCTAAAGCTCCACAGCGGCATAGAGCCTGGCGATATGGTTCTCATAACCACGCTTAAGGGGGAGGCAGTAGCCCTAGCCGAGGCGCTTGTCTCAAGCAGGGAGATGATGGCCATGAGGAAGGGGCTTGTAGCACGGACGCTACGTGTCCTCATGAAGCCTGGCACCTACCCGAGGATGTGGTCCTCAAGGGAGGTCGTTAAGGAGCCGTGATAGCTTGCGTAGGCACGAGCACTACTACAGCAGGCGTCCTAGGTGCCCCCCAAGGCTTGGCTTGATAAGGACTAGGCTTAGGGGTCGCTACTTTGAGTTCTACACGGCCTCAGGCGTCTTCTCAAAGCGTAAGATAGACCTTGGCACTAGGCTCCTCATAGAGGTCATGGAGCTCCCTGAGGAAGGGCTTGCCCTTGACATCGGCTGTGGCTACGGGGCCATAGGCATAGTAGCTGCAGCCATAAGGCCAAGGCTGAAGGTCATATTGACCGATGTAAACCGAAGGGCCATCTGGCTGGCCAAGAAGAACGTAAGGCACAACCTAGTATGGGAGAACGCAGAGGTAAGGCATGGCTTCCTCTACGAGGCAGTTGAGGGCCTGATGTTTGATGTAGTGCTCTCCAACCCACCTATATCGGCTGGCATGCATGTAGTAGATGCCCTGATAAGGGGTGCCCTTGAGCACCTTAAGCCAGGTGGCTCGCTACAGTTGGTCGTTAGATCTAAGCTAGCGAGGAGGCCAAGGGCCTTGATGGAGGGCTACTTCGGCAACGTGAGGGTAGTGGCCAAGAGGGGTGGCTATAGGGTATTCTGCTCTACTAGGGAGGCCTAGCCCGACCATATGCTTCCCTAAGCCTATCTAGTAGGCCTGGCTCATCTCGGTCGGCAAACGTCCCAACTACTATGCGACCCCTTAGCTCCTCAGCCCCCATGTTGCGTGCCTCCTCAATCGGTACCGAAGCCTCTACGAACCACCTCAGGAGGGCCTTAGCGTCCATGCCCATCCTACGCCCGAAGTTCGTAGGGCAGGGGCTCACGACCTCTACGAACCTAAGCCCTCGGCCAGTTAGTGCCCTCCTGAAGGCATCTGTGAGCTGCCTCCTGTGGGCCGTGGTCCACCTAGCTGAGTAATTTGCACCTGCAGCTGCTACTACGTTGGCCACATCTAGTGGCCTCTCAAAGCAGCCAAGGGGGGTAGTGGTCGTCTTGGCCCCAAGTGGCGTTGTAGGGGCTACCTGGCCACCCGTCATGCCGTAGACCATGTTGTTGACCATTATGACCGTTATATCCGTGTTCCTCCTAGCAGCGTGGATTAGGTGGCCACAGCCTATGCCCGCTATATCACCATCCCCACCGAAGACGACCACCTTCAGCTCAGGCCTAGCTAGCTTAACGCCTGTTGCAACTGGGATGGCCCTCCCATGTGGTGTGTGAATGCTATCAGCATTGAAGTAAGGTGATGGTATCCAAGCAGCACAGCCTATGCCACTGCAGAACGCAAATTCAGATAGGTCCTCATGCCCCAGCTCCCAAACAGCCTTGAGGAAGCAATTTATAATGGTGTAGCAGCCACATCCTGGGCAAAATGGGAGCTTAAGCCCTGGCCTCAAGTACCGCCTGATGGAAAAGCCTCCCCCGCTCATCTCCCTACCACCTCCAGGGCGAATTCAGCTAGCTCCTCTGGGGTTGGGAGCTCCCCACCTCCAACCCTGCTTAGGCCAATTACCCTGGCCCTCCCAGCTACTGCCCTCCTGACCTCCCTCACAAGCTGGCCCATGTTCAGCTCTGGCACGATTATGGCCTCAGCCCTCTCAGCTAGCTTAGCTACTACCTCATCTGGGAATGGCCAGATGGCCTTCAGCCTAAGGCTCGCTACCCTAAGGCCCCTTGAGGCCAGTATATCAATGGCCTCTAAAACGGATCTAGACATGGAGCCAAAGGACACGAAGGCTAAGTCAAGCTTCCCCTCCTGCTCACCACATAGCTCCCAATCCCATACCTCCCTTGCCGATGAGTATACCTTGGCCCAGAGGCGCTTTATCAACCGCCTATGCACTATTGGGTCCCTCGTGAAGCGTATGCCCCTCTCATCGTGAGTTGAGCCAGTTACAGGGACGTTAAAGCCATCCCCAAGCCTCGGCATCGGTGGGACTAGCTCTGGCCCGAAGAACTCCTGCCTGCCCCTCTCTGGCCTAGCCCGCTCAGGGATGCGTATTTCATCAGGCACGATGACGTTCTCACGCATGTGGGCTATTATCTCATCTGAGAGCACTACAACTGGGGTCCTAAGGCGCTCTGAGATATCAAATGCCCTTACTGTTAGGTCAAACATCTCCTGTGGTGAGCTAGGTGCTAGCACGACAGCTGCGTAATCGCCGTGTGGCCCCCACCTAGCCTGCATGACATCCCCCTGGGCAGCCCTAGTGGCTTGGCCAGTGGAGGGGCCAACACGCATGACATCTACTATAACGCAGGGCGTTTCAGTAAAGAACGCATACCCTATGAGTTCCTGCATGAGGCTGAAGCCTGGCCCAGATGTAGCCGTCATGGCCCTTAGGCCTGCCCAGGAGGCACCTATAACGGCCCCTAGCGATGCCATTTCATCCTCCATCTGTATGAATATGCCACCGACCTCAGGTAGGCGCTTAGCCATGTGCTCTGATATCTCATTTGCAGGCGTTATCGGGTATCCTGCGAAGAAACGGCAGCCTGCAGCTATGGCCCCCTCAGCACAAGCTATGTTGCCAGGCCAGAGGTATGCTTCTGGCAAGCTGGGCACCCTAATTGGCCAGTAGCGAGCTTATTTAAGGCAAGCCCTAAAGCACATGGGGCATGGTTAGGCTAGTTAGGGCAGGTCCCAGGGCCCTAAGCATGGCTGCTGAGGTCGTGAGGGCTGGCGGGCTCCTGATATACCCAACGGATACCGTGTACGGCCTAGGCTGCGACCCACTTAACGAGCAAGCCGTCCAAAGGGTCTTTGAGGTCAAGGGGAGAGCGGGCAAGCCCTTCCCAATCCTAGCCTCTAGCCTTGAGGAAGCCAGGAGGATAGCCATCTTTAACGACCTAGCGCTTAGGCTAGCAAGCGCCTTCTGGCCAGGCCCCCTCACGCTCGTGCTACCTAAGAAGCCCACCCTACCTAGCGTAGCTACATGTGGCTTACCATCGGTTGGCGTAAGGGTGCCTGGCCATGCCTTCACGCTAGAGCTAATTGATGCCTGTGGTGGCCTCCTAGTTGGGACGAGCGCAAATAGGACTGGGCACCCACCTCCTAGGACGGTTGAGGAAGCCCTTAGGGAGCTAGGCCAGCTCGTGGACCTGGCCATAGATGGTGGCCCAGCCCCCCTTGGCCAGCCCTCAACCGTCCTCAGCCTGGTGGGGCCGAGGCCTGTGGTCGTGAGGGTGGGCTCCCTGCCCTTAGGGCGCCTAGAGGCCTTCCTAGGGCTCAAGCTGAGCTAGGCCTAACGAGCCTCCTGACACGGGCCCTGCCCTCTGCCTCACGCCTGGCCTCCTCTTCCTCCCTTGGCTTCCTCCTGGCCAGAACAATGGCCACTAGGCACATCAGGATGCCGATCCAGCCCGATGAGCTAATCATGGTCGTGAGGAAGGCCACGAGTGCCCCTAGCCCCCTTAGGGCCTCTGATATGAGGAGGGCTGCGAAGCCTATCACGCCTGCCCCCGATCCTATGCTCACTAAGGTCCTGCCGAGGCCTAGGTGGCCAGTGTACATGAGGTAGCCACCAGCTATAACGGTAGCACCACCAAGCGATGCTAGGATGCTGAGGGCCATGAGGGCCAGGTAGGCAGCAAAATCGTATGGTGGTGGCAGCATGCTTGCGAGGAGGGAGAGCAGGAAGCCGTAGAGGCCAAGGCTACCGCTCACGCCACTGAGTATCAGCACGAAGCCACCTGCTACGGCTAGGCCAACGGCTAGGTCAAGCCTAGATACCAAGGGCTAACCCCAGCTAGGGGGCTAGGGGCACCTAATAGGCCTTAGGCCTAGGAGGGCATAACAGAAGGTTTTTACCCCTCTAGGGCAGGGGGAGGATGGCGGCCGTGGTCTAGCCTGGCCTAGGACTCGGGCCTCCCGAGCCCGCAACCCGGGTTCAAATCCCGGCGGCCGCACCACATCTCAGCCTAGGGCCATTTACGACCTTGAAGTCATATATCCAGATTAGCTCATCTGGGTTCCACTGGCCGTATAGGAGCTCCCACTCCCTCTTGAACTCGGGGAGGGAGCTGTACCCATCTGGCCTTACATCCTCATCTGTTAGCTCACCTAGCTTCTTAGGCCCTTTCTTCCCTACTATACGTATCCAGGCTACTGCCCTCTCGCCTATCCTCCTCTGGACAGCATATGTATGGCCTACCTTGTAATAGCCTTGCTTCCTTATGGTCCTGGTCTTCTCGCCCCTTAGTATCTTCTTTATCAGGTGCTCCCTGAACAGCAGCTCGCCCCCCTCCTACCTTTGCTGTTGCTCCATGGGCCTAATTAGCTCTAATGGAAATACTTAATTGTAGCCCGATATCCGTGGGCAGGGGCTGGGCATGGAGGAGAGGACGAAGGAGCTGATAAAGGCAGTAGCGAGGTTCCTAGAGGAGCTCGTTGAGGCCCTGACCTTCGTGCTCTTCGCCCTGATATTCTACAGCCTGTGGAGGCACGAGTTCGTGCTCTTCCTCTGGGCTGCAGAGGCCTTCACGCTCTACATGGCCCTTGCCATATTCTGCGTAGCATGTAGCATCTGGCACCTTGGGAAGTGCCTAGTGAGCGTCTACTACACGATAAAGGGCCGTAGGGCTAGGAAGGCACTTGAGGCTGAGGGCGTAGGCGAGGAGATGTTCTAGGGGCCTCGTGGCGACGGCAATCAGCACCCCTCAGGCAGCTCGTGCCTACTTCATCGGCCCCGCTCCCCTAGCTGTGTTCCCGATTTTAGCTTTTCCACGGCCATTTGTAGGCTAGCCATAAGCACATATAGCCTCAAGCCCTATGCCTACGAGGGCTGGGGCTTGGTGGAGCCAAGGCGTGTCGTAATAGACTTCGGGGAGTTTGAGGTAGAGGTGGTCGTGAGGCCAAAGGCAAGGCGTGTGGTAGTTGAGAGGGTCGTTGAGCGTAGGGCTGAGGGGCCTAGGCGAACTCGCCTAGCTGTCGTCCTTGACCAGATGCTGAGGATAGGCTCCTTCATAGAGCCTAGGGTCCCAGAGGGCACCACCATATACGAGGGCGTTGGCGTTGGCCTTGAGAAGGAGCTTAAGGTATCAGATGCCCTCATAAGGGTACCAGTTAGGGATGATTACGATATATGCGAGCTTGCCCTTAGGCTGGCTGGGGAGCACGATAAGGTCCTTGTCTTCACGGGGGATAAAGCGCTCGTAAACGACCTAAAGGTCATGGCCTCGGAGAGGGGGGTTGAGAACGTAGCTGTCCACTACCTACCGCCATCTGAAACAGCCAGTAGGGCACAGCTCATAGAGGAGATACTCAAGCGCATAAGGGAGGCAGCTCAATCCCATACTAGCCAGGCTAGCTCTGAGCCTAGGAAGGCGAACAAGCAGAATTGAGCTGCCTTCCCTACGTAGCTTACCAATGCGAACTTCTTTATGCTAACGTGGAAGGCACCACATATGAGGCTTAGCGTCTCAAGTGGGGTTGCTGGGATGAGGGCAAATGCAGCTACAAGGCCAAGGCCCCACTTATCAAGCCAGGAAGAGAGCTTCTCAAACTTCTCCTCCCGCACCCTCTCCCTTACGAACTTAAGCCCAAGGAAGTAGCCAAGGCCGTAGTTCACCATGAGGCCTATCACGTAGCCTAGTGCTGCTATTAGTGCCAGCGGTAGCAATGGGGCACCTAGGCTAGCGCAGAAGGCAACTATAAGTGGGCTTGCCATCGGCAGGGCAGTTCCAGCAAGCACCATGACTATGAAGGTGCCTGGTAGGCCGTAATCGGCTACTAGCCTCTCAGCTGGCCCCCTAAGCCCCTCCCTTATGGCATCCCAGGCACCAGATAGGATGAGGGCAGCAGCTACCACGCTTAAGGCAATGGCTAGGCATACTAGGGGCCAGTTCTCCACGACCAGCTCCTTTAGGCGGG
>DQYM01000181.1 GCA_011040545.1 Candidatus Bathyarchaeota archaeon
AGCATATATATTTGGGCCTAAGGGAGCTGTCCTCCGTGTCCTAGCAGATGAAATAAAGTACGAGAAGTTCAGGGGGAGGGGAGGAGGCTACATAGTAGATAAGAGGGCCTTCCTAGAGCACGTATTAAGTGGTGCCCTTGAGGCTGGAGCTAATGCTTGGTTTAGCTCTAAGGCAATTGCCTTTAAGATGGAGGGCGGTAGGCCAAAGGCCGTCGTGATTAAGCGTGGCAGCGATGTAGTTGAGGTTAGCTGTAGCTTGGTCATAGGTTGTGATGGCTACTGGTCAATAACTGCTAAGAAGCTATTTGGCCTTGGCCCCCAGGAAGTAATACCATGCCTCCAGTACGTGCTTGATGGCTGCTCAATATCTGAGCCAGATATGGCAAGGGCGTACGTAGGCCGTAGGTGGGCTCCGCTTGGCTACCTCTGGGTCTTCCCAAGGGGGCCTAGCTCTGCTAACGTAGGCTTAGGCGTTAGGGGCTGTGCTGCAAAGCCCTACCTAGAGAAGTTCATAAGGAACGATGAAGAGCTTAAGAACGCTAGGGTAAGGGAGGCAAAGGCAGCCCTAGTGCCCATAGGTGGCCTAAGGGAGCCACTCGTAGTAGATGGGGCCATGCTATGTGGTGATGCAGCTGGCCAGGTCGTGCCCATAACTGGCGAGGGCATTCATCCAGCCATGACGGCGGGCTTCATAGCTGGTGAGGTAGCTGCAAAGGCCATTCAAGAAGGGGATGTAAGTGCAAGCAGGCTGAGGGAGTACGAGGAGCGGTTCAAGGAGCGGTGGGGGCCAGTAATAGAAGTTGGGCTACTTGCTAGGAAGGCCTTTGAGGTCTTACCAGATGATAAGATAGATAGGGTCCTAAGGCTACTTGATGTAGAGAAGGGAGTTATGGTAATTGATGGACCAGATATAGGGCCATTCGTGCTTGACCTGCTAAGCAAGGACCCAGACCTATGTGCTGAGATCTTCGGCTCCCTGGTCCAGGAGGTGGTGGCAAGTGCAGGTTGCTGAGCTCCTCAAGAAGGACCTAAGGGAGCGATTTAAGACGCTGTACGAGAAGGCCATGCGATATAGGGAGATGGTTAGGAAGGCCATGTTTGATGTCCTAAGCGAGAGTGATTCCGTGCTCTTCAAGGCTGCTAGGCACCTAATTGAGGCTGGTGGTAAGCTCGTTAGGCCCGTGCTCTTCCTGCTAGCCTGCGAGTTCGTAGGTGGGGATCCTGAGAAGCTAGTCCTAGCTGCTGCTGGAGCTGAGTTCGGCCATGTAGCAAGCCTCATACATGATGATATAATAGATGAGGATGAGGTCCGAAGGGGAGTTCCAGCTGTCCACGTGAAGTTCGGAACGCCAATAGCCATACTAGCTGGCGACCTACTTATATTCAAGGCCTTCCAGATGCTAGCCCTAACAGCCGATAGGGGCGTCCCACTTGATAGGATCGTAAGGGCCCTTAAGATATCAACTGAGTCAAGCGTTGCAGTTGATGAGGGGGAGGCCATGGATGTGCTCATGGGCAGTAGGGTAGACGTAGGCCTCTCCGAGTACTTCAGGATGATAGAGCTGAAGACAGCTGAGGCCTTTAGGGTTGGCCTAATGCTAGGTGCCCTCCTCGGCGGTGGCAGTGAGGAGGAGATGGAGGCCCTCTCTAGGTATGGCCTCCTAATAGGCATAGCATTCCAGATACAGGATGATATACTTGGCGTATTTGGCTCAGAGGAGGTAGTAGGCAAGCCCGTAGCCGATGTCCTAAAGGGGAGGAGAAACTTCCTAATAGTCCATGCCCTTGAGAAGGGGCCTAAGCACGTGAGGGAGAGGCTGCTAGAGCTCCTAGGGGATCCAGGGGACATAAGCAAGGAGGAGCTTGAGGAGATAAGGGCCATGCTCGTGGAGGCAGGCTCCCTTGATGAGGCAAGGCGGTTAGTTGAGGAGCTCACGGAGGAAGCCAAGAGGACCATTGAGGGGCTTGGGAGGCCAGAGGCAAGGAAGGCCCTCATGGAGATGGCTGACTTCCTGAAGACCCGTGTTTACTGAGTAGGCAGCTGCCCCAGCTGGTAGTGGCTCATTTATGTAGATGCCAGATACGTTAAATGACACGCTAACTACTACATCATATATGGCCACGTAGGCCCTGCCATCCCTAAGGTCAGCTAGGAGCTTTATCCTATTTGATATAGGATCGTAGTGGCCACCTAGGGGCTCGGGCTTGAGCACGTGGGCAGCACCACTTGGCGTTAGCGCAACCCTCACTACTATCAAGGTGCTCTGCTTTGCCTCAAGCGTAACTTCACTATCAAAGGCCCCCGTCCCAAGGTACTTATTGTGCTTCCTACACCAGAGCTCAAATGATAGGGCTGGCTCACCATGTGGGCCATGCGTTAGGTTCACGGAGAAGTCAAGTGGGTTGTATATGGAGACCTCTACATCAAATATGACGCTGGGTGGCTCAAAGCTAACGCTTACTAGATCCACATCCTCTACCTCAAATTCAATCTCCCCTGGCTCGTAGGAGTAGGAGAACTCCTCAAGGCCTAGCTCTACATCTAGTGGCCCAAGCCCCACGATCGCTACTACATCCCCTAGGACTAGTGAGATGGAGCCCTCAGCCACCAGCTGCTCTGCTAGCCACTGCACGCCATCCCTAGTTAGCTCAAGCCTCGTGGTGGCCTCAACGTAGAAATCGCCATTCCCAGTTGGTAGCTCTATTGGCTCCTCAAGGGAGCCAGTACCTAAGAAGCGCTCATCTGGTGAGAAGACATCAAACGATAGGGCCTCAACCTCCACTGGGCTTAAAACTGGGCTTACAACTGATACGTGTACTTCAGCATCTACTATGAATACATTGCCTGGCCTCTCTGGCACGAGGCTTAGGACCTGGCTTATGCTAAGTTCATAGCTAAGGCTGAACTCAGCAAGGGAACTGAAGGAGCGCCCTACGAGCACGTGGACTTCCTCACCCATCACGAGTAGGTCAAGAGATGCATTACCGACCAATAGCTCAGCTACACCGCTCCTGAGGACCTCCTGGATGAGGGCCTGAGCCCCAGGTAGAGCTGGATCAAGAATGGCCGTTATCAAGCACTGCTCGCCTAGCTCTATGTCCTGGTCGTTGAGGTATAGCGTGCCTAGGAACTCGCTCCCAACGTAGGCCTCTAGGGTACCAGATGAAATGTGGATTGGCCCCTTAATTGGGCCTAGGCTAGCGTTCACTAAGACGCTCGTGGCAAACCTATCGCCATTAACTACCTCAACCTCCAGTGGCCTTGCATCTAGCCCTGGCTCAGCCTCAAGGTCAAACCCTATGTTGGATAGCTCTACGCCTAGCCTCAGGGAGCTAACCGAGAGCTCAGCCCTACCGCTAACCTGGCCACTGAGGCACCAATCATCGGTTAGGGCATCTGCTATGAGCTGAGCAGATCCAGGCGTAATAGATATGTTGAGCACTAGGCCTACCTCACAGCCTGGCCTAATGACCACTGGCTCAGCAAGCACAGCATGGCCAACCACCTGGCCACCTTGGCTTAGCGTTAGGTCAAGGGAGCATACCTCAAACATGATATCATATGGGTTCCTAAAGGAGACAGTAGCATTTGCACGGTGGCCTCCAGTTAGGGCTAGCTCAAGCACCTTGATGTGCTCGCTTAGCTTTGGGATTGGTACTTCAACCTCAAGTGCCCTCTGCACCCAGAAGCTGATGAAGGAGGCCCTAACGGTGCCAGATGCCTCTGCTCTAACCACGGCCTTACCGCTAGCGAGGCCCTCTGAGAGGAGGCCACCTAGGGCCTCAAGGCCCCATATGCGTACATCAAGCTCCACCCTCGTAGCCCGACCTGGCTCAAGCCTCACGAGGTCGCCCACTAGGCTAGCTTCACCAAGCTCGTAATCGCCCCAGAAGAGCCTCATGCCCACGTCTGTTACATCAACGCCCACGGGCGTGTTAGATGACACTAGGGCCTTGGCCCTCAGGTGGAGCTGGCCTCCCTCAACGCCGAGGAGCTCTACGTCCTCAACTTGCCCGTATACTTGGACGGAGCCCACTAGGTAGGAGAAGAAGGCAGCTAGGCAGATAGCAGGTATGGCTACAGCTAGGGCTAGGGCAATTAGCTTGCCCCTCCTAGAGAGGCCAGGGAGCTTAAGCCCCTTTGCCAGGGGTGGGGCGAGCGCTATGGGCAGTAGTACGTTTAGCAAGCTACCTCCCCTCTATGTTCAAGACAAATAAAAAGGAGGGGGTTAAAAGGCTTTGGTGCCTAACGTCTCCTCAGCCAGATGGCAGCACCTATGATGGCTATGGCAGCTACGACGGCAACCCCGGCCCCTATGTAGATCCAGGTGGTCCTCTCAGCAGCCCTCCTAGCCTCCTCGTGGCCAGCCTCAATGGCCTCCTCAGCTAGGCTCTTGGCCTCCTTGGCCTTATCAATGGCCGTTAGGTAGTCCTCAGCATCGTAGGCAGCCCTTGCCTCATCTAGCTTGGACTCAGCCTCAGCTATCTTATCGGCTGGTGCGTATGGAGTGGCCTTGGCCTCTGCAATGGCATCCTCGGCCTCAGCTATCCAGACATCGGCCTCGGCCTTAGCAGCATCCTTAGCAGCTGACTCAGCTGCATCTAGGAGGCTTAGGGCCTCCTTGTAGCACTTAGTAGCGTTTAGCAGGGCTGGAGCTGTCTCTGGCTTCTCTGGATCCCAGGCCTCAAGGAACCTATCGCCCTCGCTCTTCTTGCGCTCTGAGTCAGCTAGGTAGTCGTAGGCAGCGCTTACGTCAATGCCGCGGGCAGCTACCTCATCTATGTAGGCTACTACCTCATCGTGGCGGGCCTCGTAATCTGCCTTGAGGCCAGTAGCAGCATCGTAGGCAGCATCAACGGCTAGCTCAAAGGCATCGCTTATGTACTCAAGGGCCTTCACGTAGTGCTCCCAGGCCTCTGGAGCGCCTACGCAGCCAAGCTCCTCTAGTATGGCATCACCAGCCTCAAGCTCGGCCTCAGCTAGGTCTAGCTTGGACCTAGCAGCGCTCATGTCTATGCCAAGGGCCTCGCCAGCGCTGATGAACTGCTCAACTAGCGTCATGTTGTTTACTACCCAATCACGCCAGCTACCACCCTCAACTGGGCCAGCTACCTTGCGCCAGAAGCCAGTAGCGTACACCAGCAGTGCGATAGCTAGGTCTGGCACATCCCAGCGGCAGTACTCTAGGCGCCTCACGCTATCGTACCTGAATAGGACGGGTATCCAGTGGCTGAAGAAGTAGTTGCTAAACTGCTGGTGGTCGCCTATTACCACGGCAACGGCATCTGGGTAGTCTGGTAGCGTGTCATCAACTGCTATCACTGGCCCAGCCCTATCAGTGTATGGGTTAAGGGCGTAGGCAATTGGGTAGGCGCCATCGGCAGTGCAGTACTCATAGGCATCTATGAGGAAGCCCCACTCGGCTTCTGGGGCCTCCACGGAGTCGCTGACCAGTACCACGTAGGCAGTATCGCCAGGCACCCACTCAGTCCAGAGGTCTTCGCCACTAGCGCCGTGGTGAGCTGGGTTGAACCAGTCTATTAGCGTCCAGTTCTCATCGTAGACGTATATGGCATCTAGGTAGTTGTCCTCTAGGCTCCACCTGTAGAAGTGGAGCCTTATCTTGTAGGCACCTGGCTCGCTCACCGTGTAGACTAGGTGGGCATTTGGTGGGTATGGGTGTGGGCTCTCAATTGGCGTGCCATGTGGCTCACCACACTGCATAGCATCAGCCCTGAAGCCCCAGTAGTGGATGCTGTAGTCGCTTACCAGGCGTATGTAGGCAGTATCGCCCTCTATCCATGGCGTCCAGACATCGTAGTAGGAGCCTGAGTAGACGGCTACCAGGTTGCCCCTGCTATCGTAGATGTACAGGAAGTCGAAGCCAGACTCAACCTGTATGCGGTCAAAGTGTATACGTATCATCTCAGCACCAGGCCAGCTTACTACCCACGTGTTATCGTAGTTGTCTGGGTATGGGTGTGGGCTCTCAATGCTGATGGCCTGCTGGCCAGTTACCTCTACCCAGTACAGCTGTTCTAGGTGTGGGACGCCTACGAACACGTAGGTGTGGTGCTCAACGATGGTCATGAAGCCAGCTGCCTCCCAGGCAGCCATGGTGAAGTGGCTTACGCCACGGGTTATCGGGTGGTCGACCATCCAGTCCTTAGTTACGTTCACCATGTAGGCCCAATCGCCAGCCCACTCACCAGGCACTGGCGTGTAGCCAATCCTGAGGTCGGAGCCCACTAGCTCCAGTAGGCTGTTCATGCGGTCCACGACCGTGGTGTCCTCAGCAGTGCCTATGAGGCTGCCCAGCCAGTACCACTCACGGTAGCCGTGCTCGCCCATTACGAGCAGGCCAGCCCCACCCTTCATGGCCACCCTTATGGCCCTCTCAACCGTATAGGCCACCACGAGGTTCTCAGCGCCCTCTATCTCACGGTAGAATATCACGTTGTCCCACCAGAGGCTGTAGTGGGCTGGCTCTAGGATGGCGTTGTACTGGCTGAAGAACCAATCTAGGAACTCGTAGTACTTCTGCGCCCTCTCGTATGGTGGGTAATCGCTTATGTGCTTGCCGCTGCCAGGTGGCCACTCGACGTAGTTGTCCACGAAGTCCGTCTCCTGGAATATGGCCTTTATGATGCTCAACGTATCGAGGTCGAAGCGCCTCTCAGTTACATAGCGCCAGAAGTCGAAGTAGTTGCACCACAGGTAGCGTGGGAATGGGTGCCACTCCCAGCCTGGCCATGGAGGCTGGTAGGTCAGGTAGCCCTCGGGCACCATGTAGATGTCTAGGTCATCGTAGAGCACACGGCCAGCCATTGGTGGTACTACCTCTATGCTTATCGGTACCTCCTCAACCAGCGTGGTACCATCGTAGAACTCTACGGCACCCTCATAGGTGCCTGGCTCTGTCTCTAGGTCGATTAGTATGGCCATGAACACGAAGCCGTGGCCAGTGTTTGGCAGTACCGTCTCAATGCTCCACCCTCTCCACTCAGGTGGCCACCATGGCCCTAGGTACTGGTGGAATGGGACTGATATGTCCTCTAGCTCGAAGTCAGTTTCATCTCCCATGTTGACCATGTAGAGCGCACCAGTGGTTGGGTCGTACGTTACGACCCAGAAGTCAGCTAGCTCACTTATTGGGCCAGTTATCCTAGCAGTGCCCTTGGTCATATCACGGCTGGTTATGAACGTTACGTTCACTAGCTTTACATCACCTGGTGAGGCAGCTAGCACTGGTGCCTGGTAGCTGTATATCTCAGGTGGTAGGCTTAGGCTTATGTTTGGATCCTTACCAACCCTCTCGTCCTTGCAGGTTATGTAGTAGGTGCCAGTTATGGACTCGACCTCCTTGAGCCACCAGTCGAAGAGGGCCATTGGGTCGCACCAGGGTGTCTCAATGTCAGGCGTTACCTTCCAGAGGTAGTGGATGGTGAACTCGCCCTCGTTTATGAACTTACCGCTTATTGGCTTGAGCGTGAACTTGCCCTCCCAGGTCTCGCCAGGCTCAACGGTAGCACCAAGGGCAACGGCATCTGGTATGCCAGTCTGGTAGCCATCTATGTAGAGGCCCCACTTGGACTTGGTATCGCCATCGTTTATTATCTTTATGAGCATGGCACCGTATGGGCATGGGAACCATGGGGTCCAGAAGTCAGTTAGGTTCTCAGTTATGGTGTAGTTTATCCAGTTGTAGTAGTAGACCCTGCAGCCACAGCAGGTGCAGACCATCTTTGGAGCGTGGATGAGTATCTCAAGCCTATCGCCCTCATCTAGCTCTAGCTTGTTTATGTGGAGCCTTATGTAGTGTGATGGGTCTGGCATGCATGGGTAGAACCAGTAGTACCACACGGCGTCCTCTGGGTCTGGGTACTCATAGCCATCTATGTACACGCCCTCAGCGCCATTGTCATCGCCATCTACTATGATGCGGAAGGCAACCTTCACGTAGCCATCCTCTGGGTCGGCCCTCAGCCAGGGCAGGTAGAAGTTCTCCTTGTAGCCACCTATGTCGTCGTAGGTGTAGTTCCAGACCTCGCCCGTGTAGAGGTTCTCAACCTGGAAGACATCGCCAGGCTCCAAGCCGAGGTAAGCGATGTGGAACTTCATTGGCCAGCCCATCGTGAACCACCAGCCCGTGAACTCCCAGACCACCTCAGGCGTGCCCCAGTCTGGGTATGGGCTTGGTGAGGCTATTGGCGCCATGCTGTGCCAGCTGCCAGCTCCACGCTTTGGTATCTGGTAGCCATTTATGTAGAGGCCATCGCCACCCTGGCCATCGCCATCCACATAGATGGTGAACGTTACTATCACGTAGCCATCCGCGTTTGGCTGTAGCCATGGGGTCCAGCCATCCGTTACGTTGACCCATATCTCGTAGTGGTCGCCAGTAACGCCATCTACTATCTCAAGCCAATCACCGTAGCCTGGGTCTAGGCCTAGCTTCACTATGTGGAAGCGTATTGGTAGGCCCTCCGTGTAGATGGTTATGGTACCGCTGGTCCAGGCCTGTGCGTGGTAACTACCTGGGTCAGTGTATGGGCCGCTGCTTATTGGGTAGGACACGAACTCCCAGAATGGGTATGGGTGTGGTGAGTGTATGGCTATCTCTATCTTGTCCACGATGAAGCCGAAGGCCACTATGCCATCGCCATCATCAACTATCATGAAGCGCTGCGTGCCACCACCTGGTCCATCTGGGAACCAGATGGACCACTTATCCGTAGTGCTACCGCTGAAGGTCCACGTGAACTCTGGCCTGTTTACATCGTAGACTATTAGCACATCACCAGGCTCCAGCGTTATGTTGGCGAAGTGGTAGCGCCTCATCATGCCGCAGGTGTAGAACCTTACGTCCTCGTACCAGCCATCGTAGTATGGGTGTGGGCTCTCGAAGAACCATGCTACCTCCTTGGAGGTGAGTTCGCCAGTTATCAGGTCGGTTGGAGTTGGTGATATTGCCTCTACGACAAGTGAGTGCCTACCAGGTGCTACGTAGGTTAGGTCCTCGGACCACTCTATGTAGGTCCATACCTCCTCCGTGTAGTTGCCGAAGTTAGCTACATCAACGTCTATATCAAAGGCAGTGCCGTTGTAGGTCCAGATGTTGTATGAAGCGCTGAAGCCAATGGCATGGCGAGGTACGACCTCTATCTCATCAAATACGCCAGTATCCCAGCCACCGAACCAAGCCATGATGTTGAGGCCAAGGCGGAGGTTTGGCATGTAGCCTGGCCTCCTCTTAGGCCAGGGCTGCCAGTACAGCCAGTCGTTGTTGAGGGTATCGTCATCTGACATCACGAGGAAGGCACCGCCAGTAGCGGACGTGTTAAGCACTATGGATGGGAAGTATGGGTCATAGGATATTACGGTGTTATCACCTGGTACTATGCTGCCGTGTGGGTTCATGAAGCCTATTATGTCTACGCCACGGGTTATCGGGTGGGTTATGAAGTTGGTTGAGCCACCACCAGCAGCTAGGTCCATCCACTCCATGCCGAAGGGCATTACGTAGTAGTTGTAGCCATATGGAGTGCCGTAGTAGTCCTGGTTGGGTATCATGCGCTCGTCCTCGCCAGTGAGCAGCACGTGGCCACCGTAAGTGGCCACATAGCCAAGCAGGTCGTGCGTGTTGATTACATCTGGGTTGTAAGTTGCCTTGTAGCGTATGGCAGTTATGAGGAAGCCGAAGTCAACGTCCCTATCATCGCTCACCAGGTGTAGGTAGACGAGGTCGCCACTTATCCATGGGGACCAGCTACCAGAGGCATCAATTGAGCCAGTGTAGCGGTAGACTAAGTTCATGTGCTCATCGTAGAGCTCTAGGCAATCTACATCAGCTAGCTTGAGCACCTCGAAGTACAGGCTTATGGCAACTGCGCCTGGCTCCTCAATGGTCCACCAGCCCTCGAAGTTGTTAGCGTATGGGTGGTCTGACTCCACCCAGATTGGCTCCTCAAGCGTGGTCTCCATGTAGTAGGGCTCAAGCATGTAGTAGCCCTCGTAGTGCTTTAGCAGGTCCATGCTGGTGCGGGTGTAGCGTGATTCATACATGTCTATGATGAAGCCATCCTTGCCCTTCGTGTCGGTGTCCTTGCTTACTATCTCAATCCATACCCTCTCGCCCTGGAGCCAATCGGTCCAGACGTCGGTAGCGTTGCCACCCCACCACCACTCATTGCCGTAGGCATCGTACACGTGGATCCAGTCGCCACAGTCTAGGTTGGTGTAGGCGAAGTGCAGGCGGGTTATGTCCCTGTCCTCCTCGTACCAGAGCACTGGGCCCCAGATTAGGCCACCCTCGGTCCTGTAGCTAGTTATCTTGTAGCCCCAGGCATTCTCAGTGTTAGTGTTATCTGGGTCTATGATCATTATGCTGAACTCAGCATAGCCACTTGCGTTCAGGCTGAACCAATCGGTCCAGACGTTAGTGCCATCGCCAGTGAACTCCCATACCTCGCTTGGGTAGTACAGGTTGATTATCCTCAGCGTTGCATCAGCATCTAGGTCAATGGACTCAAAGAGGAACTGCACACGTATGCCACCTGGGGCGTACACGACCGTCTTGTTGGACTCATTTGGCACGTATGGGTGGGAGCTCTCCACCACGTAGTGGACTGGTGCGCCAGTCCAGTCATCTGGGTATGGGTGAGGCGTCTCAATGGGTGGCAGCATGGCATCACGGTATATCTTGCCTGGATATGGCTCCTTGTATACGGCTATCCTATCTATGTGGAAGCCATACTGGTTGAGCACGGGGTCAGCATCGAGGACCACGTAGGCCCTATCGCCAGGTATCATCGGGCTCCAGACATCGTAGAAGTTGTGGTACCAATCGCCAGTGAAGCCATCGGTTATGCGGTTCCAGTCCTTATCGTAGATGCCTATCACGTCCCACAGGGGCCACTCAAGCTGTATGCGTGTGAAGTGTATGCTGAAGGCTGAGGTACCAGGTGGAGCTAGCACCTCATAGACGAGGTGCCCACCTGGGTACGGGTGAGGCGTCTCCACGTCAGGTATATCTACCTCCTCAAGGCCCTTGACCCAAACTAGGGCGTCTACTATGAAGTAGCCATAGCTCATGTAGTAGTCTAGCCGTATCTCACGGCCCATAGCTAGGAAGGTCCAGATGCCCGTGTACACACGCCTGCCAGTCATCACAGATGGGCTGATGAACTGTATGTAGTTGCCGTACTCATCGTAGACACGGATGCGGAAGCTGTATGAGTAGTATGGCCAGTATACAGTGTAGAAGTGCAGCATCACGCCCTCAGCACCAGCTGGTGCCGTTATGGTGATTGAGCCACTACCAGATCGGTAGTACGGGCCTATGGGCTCCTCGTGGTACTCGCCTACGCCAGGCCTTGGTAGCACTGAGCTAGCGTACTCTATGTTGACGCCTAGGTCCCTTAGCTCATCTAGGTAGTTGCTGAACTTAGCGTAATTGCATATCCTATCCTCAACCAGTATGCTTACGTTGCTGAAGTATGGCGTCCAGTACTCCCAGGCAGGGGCCTCTGCGTACTTAGTTAGCCTCATAGCCCCTATCTCGCTATCCTTGCCAGCTGGCACGACATCAGCTAGGTAGGTGTAGGCACTGTAGACATTCAGGCGACCAGCACCCATAGCGTGGTAATCATATGGCTCATTGGTGAATGGGTCAGTTAGCTTCTCAGCGCCCTCTATGAGGGCCATCTTAACGCTGGATGGCCTTAGGCCTGGGTAGGCATCTAGCAGTAGGGCAACTGCACCAGCTGCAAAGGCACCAGCCATGCTAGTGCCAGAGACCACCCAGTAGTAGTAATCAACTGAGCGCCAGTCGTAGTATAGCGTGATTATGTTCTCACCTGGGGCCACGATATCTGGCTTCATCCTTAGGGCAGCG
>DQYM01000067.1 GCA_011040545.1 Candidatus Bathyarchaeota archaeon
GCTCATACGCCCATTTTCCTGGAGTAAAGCCACGATTGCCTTCCGCCTCTCAGATGCCAGGAGGCTCCGCACCATCCCCATGGGCCTGGGCGCCACCATTAATAAGTACTGCCATTTAGATGCAGTGGCCTGAGGAAGCTCAAGCTCATGGCCTGCGGGGCCAACGCCCAATCCCCTACAGGCCACCCAGAAATCCAGCCATCACGAGGAAAGGGAGCCATTAGCCTTTTTGGTGCGGGGGGTGGGATTTGAACCCACGAACCCCCTACGGGGACGGGGTTTCTTAGCGCCCAGGCATCCTGAGCGGTCTTAAGCCCCGCGCCTCTAGCCCAACCTCGCTTGGCCTGGCTCGGCCACCCCCGCACCAAGCTAGCTCAGCGTGGGACCTAGATTTAAGCCCTCTGCCTGCTAGGGGCCTATTAGGCTACCTACCTCCTCCCCCCTAATGGCCTTAAGTATGTTCTCTGGCCTACGGCCATCTACTACCCTTATGGCTATGCTAGAGCGCTTGGCTAGCCTTATGGCCTGTAGGTCCAGTAGGGCGTAGGTGCCAGCCCTGGCCTCGGCCCCTGAGAGGAGCTGTATGGCCTCATCGTAGCTTAGCCTATCTATCTTCCTAGCACCTGGGTGCTCCCTTGGATCTGCCGTGTATACGCCATCTACATCCGTGGCCTTCACGACCAGCTTAGAGCCCAGGAGCTCTGCTGCTAGGACGGCAACTACATCTGTTGATTGGCCAGGCTGGAGGCCACCGACCACCACTACATCCTGGTGCTCAGCTGCCCTGAGGAGAGAGCGGGAGCTCCTTGGGACCTCAAGTGGGTTCGGGAGGCCAATTGCTATGGCTAAGAGCATGGCATTTAGCCTTGATGCCATTATGCCAAGCTCATCGCATAGGGCCTCAGGCGCCCCTAATGACCTAGCAGCCCTAATCAAGGCCCTAGCAAGCTCCCCACCGCCAGCGACCACGACTAGCTTATGCCCCTCCCCAGCGATCCTCCTCAGGACATCGGCATGTGCCCTTAGGGTAAGGGGATCTGGCTCAAGTGGGAAGGCAAAGCCACCGAGCTTCACCACAACTGGCCTAGCCACGGCCCAGCAGCCTCCTTATCACCGCTTCAGCCCTAGCCGTTAGGGGCACTTTAGCCCTCTCAAAGGCCCTCTTATCCCTGCCCAGCGGGATGGTAGCATCTATGCCTACCTTGGTCGTCAGGCCCGTCTCCTGGTCAGCAGATGGGTCAAGTGAGGAGCCCCTAGCGTTAGGCACGATGATTAGGTCCTCGCTGGCCTGGAAGCGGGTAGCTATGGCCCACTCAACATCAGCTGGGTTGTAGATATCTATGTCTGGATCTACAACTACAACGTGCTTTAAGCTTGGGTGAGCTGAGAAGGCTGCCATTATGGCATTCTTAGCATCCCCATCTACGTTCTTCTCTACGGCTATGATGGCGTGGAGCCAGCCACAGCCCCCTACCGATAGGTTGACGGCCACTACCCTTGGCACTACCTTGGAGACGGCACGCCATATCTCAGCCTCCCTTGGGAAGCCCATGAGGAGCTTGTGCTCAACGCCAGCTGGCAGGATGGCATGGTAGTATGCACCCTCACGCCACATGATCCTACGGACCTCTATGACTGGCTGCTGCCTAATGGCATCGTGGGTGCCCGTGATGTCCACCAGAGGCCCCTCTGGTGCTAGCTCACGTGCCTTTATGAAGCCCTCAATTACGACTTCAGCTTCAGCAGGTGCTCTAGCCCCTGTTTCACTGCACTCAAACAGCTTTAAGCGCCCTCCGAGGAGCGTGTTAGCCACGTGGAACTCGCTTACGCCAAATGGGACGGGCGTTGTAGAGGCTAGCATCACGGCTGGGTGAACCCCTATGGATATGGCCACGCCTAAGTCACGACCCTCATCAGCAGCCATCCTCCAAAGCTTGTACAAGTGCCTTGGGACCAACCTTATGACTAGTTTATCTCTCCCGACTACTAGGAGCCTGTGAACCGATACGTTTTCAATATTGCCATCTGGGCTCCTAGCTGAGATAACCGCAGAAGTTATGTAAGGACCTGCATCTCCCTCGTAGTGTAGCAAAACTGGGAGCTTACCGAGATCTGGTTTTTCCATTACATGCTCTTCGGCTGCTAACCCTGAAGAAGAAACCTTGGGCTCCGAGGGCCTCTCAGATGCTTCTATTAACTTCCTGTAGGCTTCCTCAACGTGCTCAGCACCGAGAGCCCTCATCAAACGAGGCCTATTGCAAATGTTGGAAACAACCTTGAAGCTAGGATGGCCTTCAACTCTCTTAAACACCAGCAGGGGGCCACCGTCAAGTGCCTTTATCACGCTGGCTATTTCGTAGCGAGTTGAGAGCAATTCCCCGATTTCTAGTACCTCTCCTCTCCTCGCACAATCCTCCAAGAAAGCCCTAAGGCTCACGTTCCCCTCCCTCCATAACCTCCTTTAATAATGCCATGGCCCTTGCAGCCACTTCTGCCTCTGGGCCTTCTGCCCTGAGCGAAACGAGGGCTACTTTCCCGCTCATCAATGCTAACCGCTCGGCAAGCGCTCTAGCTAAAGTAGAGTACCTCTGGCCTAAAACGCAAGCAGAAGAAGGAATGCGTTCTCCGACCTGAGGGCCAGTAATTGGCATGCCTATGGCCAGAGTGCCAAGTGCTAACTCGCCTTCGCTTAAGAAAAGCACACAAGCATTTGGCAATTCTAGTAGGAGCGCCCTGCAGCGTTTGTCATCAAAGCTCAATTCAGTCTTAACCAGCCTAGCCCCATTCAACTCCAAGCTCGCACGCTCCAGCTACCTCAAGTTACGAGCACTTAAGGCTGATGCGCTAAATTAAGGCTGATGGATGGGCTGAATTAAATTCCTAGGGTGCTACCGTTGAGGTTGAACAGCTGACAAATACCGCTAAATATGAAGAGCTGAGGCTAAGTAAATAATGAAGCCTGTGAAGTTAAACCAGAAATGAATTGCTATTGGATGAAGGAGAGAGCCTTCCATTGCCCTGAAGTAACCAGCTATCAAGCTCAATACTAGAGCACCAAGCAAAATGAGCAATAAAGCCATAAAACCTGATGAGCTAAAGGGAATAGCATGAACGGCTGAGAAGAGCAAAGCTGGCACGGCTATTGAGAGCCTTTCGTGGCCTTTGAGAAGTAAATAGCCCTGGAGGAGGCCTCTAAAGAATACTTCCTCGCAGATGGGACCTACTAACAATGAGAGGGCGACCAGTACAAATAGGTTCTCAGTAAGATCGGCTGGCGCTTGAGTACGACCAAGCTCAGGCCATAAGAGCGCTGGGAGTGCTAATACGGAAGAAGCGGCCAAAGATATTATTGAGGCCTTAAGCAATCCGAGGCGCTTTATCTTAAAGCCGAACTCGCTCCAACTGCGATTTAGTAATTTCATGATGGCTAGGGAAGCCGTAAGGAAGGTCAGCTGGGTCGCAAGGCCTGAAACCCACATTGACATGGAGGTAAAAGCCATGATTAGCCACGCCAATGCCCCTCCCGCCACGAACACGAGTAGGAATAACCCCAAGGCCACTAGCAGGTCTTTTAAGGGGCCCATTAGCCACTCCACGGCTCATTAAGCTATCCCATCACATTATAAGATTTCCCAGGCGTGGTGGGCCCGGTGGGACTTGAACCCACGACCAGCGGGTTATGAGCCCGCCGCTCTACCTGGCTGAGCTACGGGCCCCTATTACGGCTGGCTGGGGCAGTGGGATTTAAGGCTTTCGTGATGGCAGCTTTATTAGGTCCTAGGCCCCCGTTACACCTGGTGATGAGTTCAGCCTTGGCTGAGCAGTGATGAGGGATCAACCGCCTGATGGGCCAGTTGGCCCACCTCTTTTATTGCTATGTAGCCCTCCCTAGCTGGTGGGAGCGTGCCAGTAAGCTGGGGTGAGGCCTTCTCAGCTGCAGGTAGCATAGCTGCTTATGCATTCATCTGGTACCTAGTTGGCTCCCTGGTCATGGACCTAGGCAAGGCCATCTCAAGGGGCCTCATACCGCTGCCCATAGACCCGATATGGCTTAGCGTGCTCGGCGCGGTAGTATCAAGCCTTGGCTTCTTCATAATCGTGCTAGGCATAATGGCTGCCGTCATAAAGGTCCTTGCGGAGATAATTGGCCGTGAGGTAGTTGAGCGCCTAAGGGGGCGCTACTAGGGCTAGGAAGCTGGCATAGCCTAGATAAGGGGCCTGCTCACACGCCTAGCTGCTAGGTATAGCCTTAGGCTATCTGGTAGCTTAGCTGTTGAGTGCTCCTGCTCTACCCTTATGCCTAAGGCTAGCTCTATGAACTCCCTCAGCACCGTCCTCACGAAGGTAGGCGTTGGCGTGCCCCACTTTATGCCCTGGCAGTATGGGTCCACGTAGACGTAGAGCGGGATATCAGCATACTCTATGTACGCTTCTGCAGGCCTGCCGTACTTAGGCCAGCTTAGCACCTTGAATGGCCATAGCTTACATGCCTTTGGCTTAGCATCCTGGAGGCCACAGAGCCACTTATCGCCTACCTTGGTTAGGAATATGCAGGACCCATCTGGCCTACGCCTTAGGTAGAACTTGCCGTGCCCAACCTCAGCTACGCTTGGCCCGTAGCGCTCAACTAGCCTAACCCACTCCTCTGGCTTTAGGACCACTCGGTAATCACGGCAGCACCTACCGCACATATTGCAGGACCACGATGCCACGTAGCGCCATGGCACGGGCCTCGGCATGCCATCTACCATTAGATTAGTGCCATGCTATTAGCGTTTCCCCTAGGCTACGTAAGTTGCCCTCCGCTCCCTCTCCTCCCTTGCCTCTTCACGCCTTGGCCTCCTAGCAGATTGGCCACAGAGCCTACAGCTCTCGGCACATAGCTCCAAGAACTTCTCCTCATCCGTTAGGACGGCCTCAGCAGCCTTCTCGCAGAGGCTAGCTGGCTCAATGCAGCCTGCCTCCCTGCAGAGCTTTGATATGAAGAGGCAAGCCCTGTGGACGTCCTCAGGCTCAAGGACCGCTAGGTTAGAGCGTATTAAGTAGCAGAGCTCCCTAGCTAAAGCACATGTCCTCAAGAAATCAAATCGCTCCATGACCCTCTTCCTGGCCTTCTGCCTGGAGAGCTCCAACCTTACACCGCCTGCACTACTCCTACGTCCTACTGCTAAATAAGCGCTTTGATATTGGGCAGTTAGAGGCCCTAACCTGGCCTCCTAAGCCTAGCTATGAAGTAGCCAGAGCCATGAATATGCGGGTGGAACCTCTGCAGCAGGCCAGCCCAGGCCCCTAGGCCCCCAAGGCCCCTTGAGCCTAAGTAGATCGGTTGTTCATCAACTTCAAGGCCAAGCTCCTCAACGGCAAAGGCCACCTGGCCCTCGCACTCAGGGACCGTCATGGTGCAGACGCTATACACTATGGTGCCACCTGGCCTAGCGAGCTTAGCTGCTACCTTCAGGAACTGCCTCTGGTAGTCGGCAAGGCTCAGTAGCTCTTGCTCGCCCTTTAGGTCGTAGAGCTTAGGCAGAACACCAAGGGCGCTACAAGGTGGGTCCACAAGTACCTTATCTGCCCTCCCGACCAAGAATGGGAAGTCCTGGTCTAGGTACCTTGAGTCGGCCTTGATGATACATGCCTCACAGCCCAGCCTGGCTAGCGTTGAGCGGGCTTCCTGGACCTTCTTGGAGCTCCTATCAAAGCCGAGCACGTAGGCCATGTTCCCTGAGAGCTGGCACATGTGGGATAGCTTACCGCCTGGCGCACATGTCATATCCACTATGAGCTCACCTGGCCTTGGCTCAAGGACCCTAGCCGTGAGCATGGCTGGGAGCGATTGTGGGTATATGAGGCCCTCCTTGAACTCCTCAAGCGCCCTTATGGCAGGTAGCTTGAAGGCAGAGCGAAGGACCCTTACCGCAAGGCCCCTCCTGGCCCTGAGGACCTCACGCTCCCCCATCTCAGCTATGCCGTAGGCAACCACGTGGCCTAGCTCAGATGCGATAACGACCTCATCCCCCTTCTCAACGCCCTTAAAGGACTTGATGCCTGGTACATAGACGTGGGAGCCCATCATGGCTGATTCGGCAGTGAACTTATCCACGACCACTACCTTACCTGCCGATGGGATCTTAAATGGCCCCCTAATTGGTATGTAGATGGCCTCAGGTAGGTGCTCATCTGCTCTAGCATCTATGCCCTTATCCCTAAGCAATTCTAGAACTTGGCCCCTAGTGGCCTTAAGCGTATTCACACGTAAGTAGTAGCGCTTGCCTGGGCTTGAGAGGGAGCTCACGACCTCACCAAGCTCATGGCCATAGACCTCCCTTAGGGCCTCCAAGATAGCATGCGATAGCGTGGGCCTTAAGGCCAAAGGCCCCTCCTACCTCCCTCCTAGCTCCCTAGCCCCTTTCTTAATGGGCTTCCTCTTCAGTGGCGTCCCGCAGATGGGGCACTCCCGCTCCTTGATATCTGCTGGATAACGCCTAAAGCAAGCTGGGCAGTAAACGACCCACTTTAGCTCCTCCCTTATGCCAAGCGTGCTCAAGGGCGTGAAGTCAATACCGACTTCAGCAGCTACGTTCTGAATGGCATAGTCATCTGTGGCTATAACTGGCTCATAGCCTTCTTCCTTAAGCTCAATTGCTAGCGCTATTAGCTCTATGTCTATCTCCGAGAGGGCTATGGCATCGCCCATGAGGGCAGATGCCCTACGGGCCTTCTCAAGGGCCTCCTCACCTGGCTGCCTCACCACCAGGCGCCCGCTCTCCTCAGCCATCCTAAGCCTAAGAGCGCCCATGGAGCTAGGGCTAAGCTCAAACCTAACGCCTGGCACGGTAAAGGCATCGCAATCTAGGGATAGCGGGTCTAGGCCAGCTATGAAGGCAGATGCATCAAGCACTATTGCCTTCTTGCCCAACCCTAGTGCCCCCTCTTGGCTAGGCGCTCGTAGAATTGCTCCCTTATCTTCACGAACTTAAGGGGCCTATCTGAGGCCCTAGCCCTAACTTTAGAGCCAACCTGGAGCTCGTAGACTTCCTGGCCATCAACAACCACAGCTGGCTCCCTAGCACGCACTACCTCAACGACTACCTCAGCATCAGGTGGTAGGACGAATGGCCATAGTGGCCTTATGGGGCAGATTGGCGTGATGAGGAGGCACCTAAGGCCAGGATCTACGATTGGGCCACCACAGGAGAGCGAGTAGGCTGTTGAGCCACTAGGGGTAGCTATTATGAGGCCATCCCCCTCAAGGAAGGCCATTTCCTGCCCATCCTTCCATATACGAGCCTTAAAGAGCTTAACTGGCACCCTGCACGTTAGGCAGACCTCATTTAGGGCCTCTGGCAGCCCACAGCCATCTACGTATGCCTTTATCCTCATCCGCTCCTCTACGCTGAAGGCACCAGAGAGGCAGGTCCTAAGGGAGCTAAGGGCCTCATCTGGCTCTACGGTGGTCAGGAAGCCCCTTCCCCCCATGTTGATGGCCATTATCAGTGGCCTGTTGTCCTTTAGCCTAAGGCACGTCCGCAGCACGGTGCCATCGCCACCTATGATCACCAGCAGGTCGGGGCTCATGGCCTCTACTGGCCTAGCTAGGTCGGGCCTACCGAGGGCGCTCGCTAGCTCCTCATCTAGCAGCAGGTCCAGGCCCTCCTGCTCCACCATAGAGGCTAGCTCACGGGCGAGCCCCAGGGCCTTGCGCTTACCTAGGTTAGCTACTATGCCCACCGACCTCAGCAAGCCCGACACGCACCGCTAACTTATAAGCTGAGCCCCTAAATAACTAGAGCGAGGTGAAATGCTGTGAGTAAGCCAGCTGAGCTAGGCTCCCTGAAGGTAGGCTCATACATAGTAATAGATGGGGAGCCCTGCCGTATAGTCCAGATGACCAAGTCCAAGCCAGGGAAGCACGGCTCTGCTAAGGCCCGTGTAGTAGCCATAGGCATCTTTGATGGCGTAAAGCGTAGCCTGGTGAAGCCAGTTGATGCCCAGGTAGAGGTGCCGATCGTGGAGAAGCACTCTGGGCAAGTGCTATCCATCATGCCCACTGGCGTCCAGCTCATGGATCTAGAAACCTATGAGGTATTTGAGGCCCCACTGCCTGAGGATGAGAAGCTCAGGGAGAAGCTCCAGCCAGGAGTTGAAGTAGAGTACTGGCGCATACTCGGTAGGGCTAAGATAATGCGCATTAAGTAGGGCTAGGGCAGGGGCAGGCTTTTACGCACCTGGCCAACCGAGGGCTGGAGGTCCATATGGCTAGGGGGCTGAGGCCAGTTCAGCACATCGTGGTAGAGCCTGGCATGAGCATTAGCGAGCTGCTGGCCCGCATGGATGCCTGTGGCGTCCTAGGGGCAGGCAGGCTTGGCCGTGCTGCCCGCATACTAGCAAAGATGTTCTTAGATCCAGGTTGCTCCACCTTCCTAAGCATGGCTGGTGCCCTTGTGCCAGGTGGCATGAGGCAGGTAGTTAGGGGCCTAGTAGAGAGGGGGCTCCTGAAGGCCATAGTAACAACTGGCGCAAATGTCGTACACGACCTACTGGAGGCCCTTGGCTTCAGGCACTACGTGGGCACCTTCAGGGCAGATGATGCACGCCTGCGGGAGGAGCGCATAGGCCGTATAGGCGATATATACGTGGAGATGGGTGCCTACGTGGCCCTTGAGAAGTGGCTTAGGAAGGCCCTTGAGGAGCTCCCAGCTGAGGCTAGAGCTCGCCTCTCTGGTGCTAAGCTGATAAGGGAGCTTGGCCTACGCCTCAATGACCCAAATTCCATAGTAGCTACTGCTGCTAGGAAGGAGGTCCCAATAATATGCCCTGGCTTCATAGATAGCGTAGCTGGCTTCCAGCTCTGGACCTTCTCAGATGAGCTTGGCCTACGCCTAGACCCCCTTGGCGACCTAAGCGAGCTAATGACCTTGGTCCTAGATGCCGAGCGGGTTGGGCTCATAATACTTGGCGGTGGCATGCCAAAGCACTTCCTCATGTTCACTACTACATTCAGGGATGGGGCGGACTACGCCATCCAGATCACCATGGATAGGCCTGAGCCAGGTGGGCTAAGTGGGGCTCCACTAGAGGAGGCCATAAGCTGGAGCAAGATAAGGCCTGGTGGTGATTTCGTAACAGTGGTATGCGATGCTACCATAGCCTTCCCGCTCATAGTAGCTGCTGCACTAGAGCAGCTCAGCAAGCAGGGGCGAAAGGCTGATTAAGGTCGGTGGCCAAGTGTAAGTGCCCGATGAGGAGGGAAGAGCCAACTGAGCTTGCCATGAGGAGCCTTATGAGTGCTGAGGGCATGGCGGGGGCCGTGTAGGTGCTCCTCGGTGGCTTCTCGCTGGCTTCTTGGCTACCCTTCCTCACGACCAGCTCCTGAAGGCTCAAGTAGCCAGAAGGCCTCATAAATAAGCTATGATTGCGAGTATTTGCCAGCCCGATAGGGGCATGCTTACCTAAGTATTGGCGGAGGAGCCCCTTAAGCCCCTCCTAAATAGGCCCTCATGGGGACAGCTTGCGCAAAAGGTATTTATGGACCCCTCTCATTTGGGCGGGGTGCTGGAGGTTGGCTAGGAGAGCGCTCCACCTCAAGCTTGAGGAGCTAACCTCCGATGTAGTTAGAGCTAAGGGCCTTACCATATCCATAGGGCGCATATTTGAGGAGGAGTGGGAGGAGCCCATAGGCCCAACGCCCTTCCCTGAGATAACGGATCTACGTGAGTGGGATATGAAGCTACTTAAGCGCTACAAGCCATATTACTTGCCCTTCTGTGAGCTCTGCTGCCTCTGCACGTTCGGTAAGTGCGACCTATCAAAGGGCAAGCACGGGGCCTGTGGCCTAGACCTAAGGGGCCAGCTCTCAAGGATAGTGCTAATAGCAGCCTGCATTGGGGCCTCAACGCACACCCACCACGCAAGGCACCTGCTTGAGCACTTAATAGAGAAGTACGGTCGTAGGCACCCAATAGATGTAGGTGGGCCAAACGTCTACGTGGAGGCCCCCAATATAAGGCTCGTGTGTGGCATAAGGCCCAAGACGCTTGGCGATTTAGAGGAAGCACTTGACTACGTGGAAACACAATTAGTCCACCTGCTTGCCTGCGCACACACTGGCCAGGAGGGCCACTACCTAGATTTTGAGTCCAAGATATTCCACGCTGGCATGTTGGACCACGTTGCCATGGAAGTAGCAGATATAGCTCAGATATCAGCTTACAACTTCCCGAAGGCAGATCCAGAGGCACCGCTAGTGGAGCTAGGCTGGGGGGTTGTAGATAGGGAGAAGCCCGTTATACTCGTGATAGGGCACAACGTGCCACCAGCCGTCTACATAGTGGACTACCTACATGAGAAGGGCCTCTACGGCCAAGTTGAGGTCTGCGGCATGTGCTGCACGGCCCACGATGTAACACGCTACAACCCAGGCGCCAAGATAATTGGCCCCATTAGCTGGCAGCTCCGCTTCATAAGGGCTGGCGTAGCTGATGTAATAGTAGTTGATGAGCAGTGCGTTAGGACCGATTTAATTGAGGAGGCCCAGAAGGTAAGGGCACCATTCATAGCCACCAGCCCAGTAGCATGCCATGGCCTCCCAGACCGCACGCACGATCCAGTTGATGAGATCGTAGAGGACCTAGTGAGCGGGAAGGTGCCAGGCGTCCTCATACTTGAGCCTGAGAAGGCTGCTGAGGTAGCTGTTGAAGTTGCCATCCGTGTGGCCCCGACTAGGAAGGGCCTGAAGGCCCTGCCAGATGCAAGCGAGGTCATAGAGGGGGCCAAGCGCTGCATAGCCTGTAACAACTGTAGGCGGGCCTGCCCAAACAACCTGCCGATACCAACGGCCATGAAGGCTGCTGCCGAGGGCGACTTAAGCAAGCTAGCTAGGCTCCTAGATGAGTGCGTTGGCTGCACCCGCTGTGAAGATGCCTGCCCACGTGAGATACCCATCCATACGTACATAGTTAAGGCTGCTGAGAGGGAGCTCAAGGAGGAGCGGTACAAGGTCCGTGTGGGTCGTGGTGCCATCCAGGACGTGGAGATACGTGAGGTCGGCGGCCCGATAGTGCTGGGCGAGATACCTGGCGTAGTGGCCTTCGTTGGCTGTGCCAACTACCCACATGGCAATAGGGAGGTCGCTGAGATGGCTGTTGAGTTCGCAAAACGCCACTACATAGTTGTTGCCTCTGGCTGTGCTGCCATGAGCATAGGGTTCTACAAGGATGAGGAAGGCAAGACGCCATACGAGCAGTTCTCAGGGGCCTTTGAGGCAGGTGGCATAGTGAA
>DQYM01000003.1 GCA_011040545.1 Candidatus Bathyarchaeota archaeon
GCTACATCTGCCTCCATGAATATGTATGGGTGCTTCACGACCACGTAAGGCCCCTCTGGCACGCTCACGACCACGACTCGCTTCTGAGCGCCAAGTGGGAACTCAGCTGGGCATATTAGGTTGCCAACGTTCTCTATGAATATCAAGTCAAGCTCGTCTAGGTCCAAGCGCCTTAGGGCCTTGGCTACTAAGTTAGCATCTAAGTGGCATTCCTTGCCCGTGTTGATCTGGATAACTGGAACCCCATGCCTTGCTATCGTATCAGCATCAATCGTGGTCGTGAGGTCGCCAGCTATGTATGCTATCCTATATCGCTCCTTCAGGAGCCCCACGAGGCACCCTATGAGGCTCGTCTTGCCTGAGCCAACTGAGCCCATGACATCTATGGCCGTGATGCCGTGCTCCTCCAGTAGGTGCTTGTTCTGCTCTGCAATACGCCTGTTGGCCTCAAGCAGCGATTCCTCTAGCTCAATATCAAATACCTCACCTTCCTCAGCCCTAACTACCTCTGCCAAGGCCTACCACGCTCCCAAAGCAGGTCGGCCTCCCTTAATAGGCCTACTCCCGACCTAGTGCTACGTGCTGCACTTAGGCCGACGTGATGCTAGGAGCTCGTAGAGCAGCTTAGCTAGCTCCCTAGCAGCTAGATCTACTTCTGGGCTAAGCCCCTCGCCAAGGCCTATATCGGCTGGCTGGATACCTATCACTATGATCCTTGAGCGTGCCTCCCGCTCTATGTAGGAGCAGAGGAAGCCCAGGGGGAGCGTGTGGGTGCTAACCAAGTGGGCGCTACGTGCATCCCCAGGCCTTATCAGCCTGATTGAGCCTGGCCGTGAGCCATGTGCTGCTGCATCTACTATTATCACGTGGCTGGGCTTAAGCGAGACCACCTTGCCAAGCAAGTTCTCAGGGGCGCTGCCTGCCTCAAGAACGCACACGCCCTCTATGGCATCGGCACCCAGTTCCTTAAGCCTCCTAGCTACGGCTAAACCAACAGCATCATCACGCCTCAGCGGGTTCCCCACGCCCAACACGACTACCTTCTCTGCACCAGCAAGCCACTCCCTTAGCTGCTTCACGAGCTCCAAGCCAAGGTAGAGGGGCCTTTAGGCTCCTATATCTTCTACCCCGTAGCCAGGTTGCGAAAGCCTTTTATTTGATGTTGCCTCCCTTAATTAAAGGGAGGTAGGGGCTTGAAATTACGTGAAAAACGCCTAATGGCCTTAATTATGGTGGTGTGCGTCTTCCTAGGCTCCTCGTTAACGCTCATGCAAGCACCTAGCCCACCGAGGCCAGCTTTAGCGACTGAAGGGGGAGAGAGCGGCCCAGAAGAGAGGGGTGAAGCTGAAGAACAAAAGGTACCGACCATCTTTAGGGCTAACTTAAGTAGCCCGCCCATGTTCGTTGATGCGTGGAACGTCTTCAATGAGGAAGATGAAGCAGGCATGATGGTTCTTAATAACATCACGAGGACGGAAGGCGAATATGCAGAAGCCAGTACAAGGCTCCAGATGTGGTATGATGATGTGGAGTCCTACTGGACTGGCTTCGGAGGCCAGTGGGTCTATGTATGTGAGTACGATTGGAAGTACGAGGCAGTTGCATCTACCTGGGCTGAGCATGGCTCAGAGGCCTACGCCTACCTAAGGGGCGAGGGCCATACCAAGGAGGAGGAAGGCTGCTACTACGAGGATACACTAGAGCTCCTCCTGGTTGGCAGCTTCTACCTACCTAGGGCCATTAATGCAACTGTAAGTGTCTCGCTCAGCTACAGGTTTGAGGCTGAGATAGCCTACGGTGTGAACTTCCACGTTATGACGTTCTACGCTAGGGCAGGAGCGAGGATCCTGATCTTCACCTACGTGATAGATGAAGACCTCTGGTGCATATTCCTAGGGCCAGGCTACACCTTAACGCACCCACTAGATGTCTGTGCCTCCCGCACTGAGCCACCTTACGCCGTAGGCTACCTGGAGAAGGGCTCTGTGCCTAGCTCTGACTATGGCATGGAGGAGCTGACCTTCCAGATACCCCACGACCTCGTT
Source organism: Candidatus Bathyarchaeota archaeon (assembly GCA_011040545.1). Lineage (GTDB taxonomy): Archaea > Thermoproteota > Bathyarchaeia > EX4484-135 > EX4484-135 > EX4484-135. Next base: position 2,046 of record DQYM01000003.1, read on the forward strand.
GAGCACGGCAACGTCTGGATTGGAGTTGGCGTTGTCCTACTCACTGAGGCCTACACTAACTGCACTGCCCTAGCCACAGAAGGAGCCCAGACGGTAGCTGAGGCCAGGGCCTACCTAAAGGACATCAGAGTAGAAGCTGTCTATGAGAAGAAGGCGTTTACGCTAGAGGAGATGGGCTACATAGACATGGAGAACCACACGGCCTGGCTCACAGCCGAGGGGCCAGCTCACCACACCATAAAGTACGGCGTGGGCTACTCAAGGACATGGGATGAGTTTAAGTTCTCCATCTACGTGCCAGATTACGCAGATACGCTGCTGGAGGGGCCTATTGAAACAGGCCACGTAGATGGCCTCCTCACGGGCACCTTCAACACCACTAGCCCCAACTACATGTATAGGCTACTTGGCCTCATATTGAGCCTTAGCACGGCGAAGATGGGCGCTCAAGCCGATTTCTACCGCATAAACGGTGGTGAATCATGGCTCCACCTATACGAGGTAATAGAGGACGAGGTAACAAGGCAGATAGACATGGAGATGAGAGTACATGGCCCCCGCTGGGCACATGCGATAGTTGAGGATTGGGTGAAGTGCCACGCCTGGATCAGGGTTAGGGACGAGAACCTCAACCCAATAGAAGGGGCCTACGTGGAGGTGTACGATGGCTCTGGGCAGCTAGTAGCTACTGGCTACACGGACCGCATGGGCTACCTGCTCGTGGACCTGCCCCACCAGGGCATCTACCACTTCTTCGCATACTATGGTGATGAAGTAGGCTACAGGATCAGCAGCATCCTGCCCATAATGTCGGCAGATTACGTTGGCCCATACCCAGATTGGCCAGATAAGGGCTACCTAGAGGTGGGCTTCAAGAGGACGGGCAAGCCAGGTGGCCCACCGTACAACACAGTTGAGATAGTGCTTGGCTCTGAGGCTAGCCTCTTCATAGAGGCCATAGTCCTCGTCCCACCACTGCCATACGCCATGAAGTGGGCTAAGGTAAACGTAACCGTCCTTGATGAGAACTACACCATCTTGGCAGAGGGCATAACGCCATTTAATGTATCCCTAAGCAAGGGTACCTACGTGCTCCAGGCCCCAGAGACCGTGCTAATAAATGGCAGTGAGTACAGGTTCATCGCCTGGCTGTTCGTAGATAAGGGCGTTGTGAGTACCACGAGCAGGGTTGATGTATCAATGGATAGGCATGTATATGCTATCTATGCCCAGGGCTTCAAGCTGAATATAACAAGCTTGCTATCAAATGGTGATATGTTTGCAAATGCCGTTGTATTAATCATAGATGAGGCTAGCACCGTCGTGCTAGATACGCCAATGGGCAAGATAGGCGTCCCAAGGGTGGTGTGGAATGGCATAACGCCGTTCACGGCCATCCTACCAGCTGGCAACTACACGCTGATAGCCTATGAGTATGAGCCAGATAACTACGTGCTCTACGGCTGGCTAGGCGTTGATGAGGAGCTTGGCCAAGCTAGGGTGCCCCTGCTTGATGTAAACCTAGTAGGCGCTAAGGTGAACTTGACCTCAGATAGGGAGGTCAGCTGCCTCCACGAGCTTGAAGAAGGCGATCCCCTCTTAATCGTTAGATCTAAGTTCCTAGATGGCACGCCCGTGGTAGGTGTGCCACTTAAGGTCATGAGCATGACCTATTACTACACGCACACTGGCTTCTACGTTGAAACCGAAACGCCATACGAGGACTACAGGTACGGTAGCTTCGTGCTTGAGGTCCCACTTGTAACAGAAGCTGGCTGGGTCCTACACCACTGGGAGGGGGCAGATTGGAGCTTGAACAACACGGCCTACGTGGAGTGCTATGAGGGCAAGCTCGTGTGGGCCGTTTACACGAGAACGCAGCCCGACCTAGCTGGGGAACTAGGGCCTACCTTGGCGTCTAGGCTAGGGGCCAGGTGTAGCCTAGAGGCCCAGGCTGCCCAGCTACAGCTAGCGCCCTCATCGCTCCCCATGTGGCTAGCTGCCCCAGCGTTGGGAAGCCTTTATCAAGCCCCCCTGGGGCGTAGGGGCTAGCATGTGCTTAGCCATCCCAGCAAGGGTGCTGGAGGTCAGGGGCCACCGAGCGAAAGTGGACTTCGGTGGGGCGGTGAGGGAGGTAGATGTAACGCTAGTAGATGCTAGGCCAGGCCAGTACGTGCTAGTCCACGCTGGCTTCGCCATCCAGGTGCTAGATAAGAGGGAGGCAGAGGAGATGCTTAGGGCTTGGGAAGAGGTCCTGGGGGCTTAGCGAGGGGCAGCAAGCTTATAGTCCTTGTAGCTAGCTTTGTGCTAGCCCTGGGGGCTAGCAGGCATGGAGGTAAGCGCTAGGTTTAGGGACCAGCGCCTAGCAGAGCGCTTAGCTAAGAAGATAAGGGCTCTTGAGCCGAGGGAGCCAGTTAGGATATGCCACGTATGTGGGACGCATGAGTGGACCATAAGCCACTATGGCATAAGGTCCCTGCTGCCAGATAGCGTTGAGGTCGTAGCTGGGCCAGGATGCCCAGTGTGCATAACGCCTGCATCGCTAATAGATGCTGCAGTAGAGCTGGCCCTCAGTGGCGTGGTCGTGGCCACGTATGGCGATATGTTTAGGGCACCTGGTGCTAGGGCACCTAGCCTCTACCAGGCCAGGGCTGAGGGAGCAGATGTCCGTGTCGTCTACAGCATTACAGATGCAGTTAAGATGGCGAGGGAGGAGAAGGATCGTGAGTTCGTCTTCTTCGCTATTGGCTTTGAGACAACGGCCCCCCTAACTGCCGTTGAGGTCCTGAGGAGGCCACCTGATAACCTAAGCTTCCTAGTGGCCCACAGGCTCATACCGCCAGCCATGGAGGCCCTGGCCAACATGGAGGACCTAGCCATAGGGGGCTTCATAGCACCTGGCCACGTCTCAACCATAATAGGTGCTGAGCCGTACGCCATCTTCCCAGAGCGCTACAACATGCCCGTTGTTATAGCTGGCTTTGAGCCCCTAGATGTGCTAATGGCCATTTACATGCTCCTCAAGCAGATCAAGGATGGTGTAGCTAAGCTTGAGAACGAGTACACGAGGGCCGTTAGGTGGAGGGGTAATGAGAGGGCCAAGGAGTTCATGCGTAAGGCCTTTGATATAGCTGATGGGGCCTGGAGGGGCCTTGGGGTAATACCGAGCTCTGCCCTAGAGCTTAAGGAAGGGCTTAGGAAGCACGATGCCATTGAGCGCTATGGCCTAAATGTGAGCCTAGATGGCCAGGGGGATATACCACCTGGCTGTAGGTGCCATGAAATAATGGTAGGGAGGGCCTACCCAACGGATTGCCCCCTCTTCCTGAGGGCCTGCAGGCCCAACAGGCCCATAGGCCCCTGTATGGTGAGCGTGGAAGGCACCTGCCGTATCTGGGCTCTTGAGGGAGGCTGGTTCAAGGGCTAGCTCGCTACGCTAGGCCCCTCTCGGATAGGAAGCGACCTATTATATCTGCTAGATCTGGCTTCGTTAGCTCCTCTATCTCGTACCTAACCCTTGCTACTGGCTTATCTATCCTTATTATGCGTGTTAGATCGCATAAGGTCCCCAGCAGGACCGCATCACATGGCGTGGCCCTTATGGTTTCCTCAAGGGCCTTCAGCTGGCTGGGCCTGTAGCCTATGGTCGGTAGGACCTCCTTCATGTGCTCGTACTTCTCGTAGGCCTCCTTTATCACGCCAACTGCGTAGGGCCTTGGATCTACTACCTCTGCTGCCCCGAACTCCCTGGCAGCTGCGTAGCCAGCACCATAGCCTAGGTCGCCATGCGTAACGGATGGGCCATCCTCCACGACCAGGACACGCTTGCCCTTCACCAGCTCTGGCCTATCAACCTTGACCACGGATGCTGCCTCTATTATCGGTGCCCTTGGGTTAAGCATCCTGAGGTTGCGCTTTACGACCTCTACTGCCTCCCTCTCAGCCATATTGACCTTGTTCACAATCAAGACATCAGCCATCATGGCGTTTAGCACGCCAGGGTAGGCAGTTAGCTCAGCACCAGGCCTGAGGGGGTCGGCCACGACTATGTGGAGGTCGGGCTTGAAGAACGGGAGGTCGTTATTACCACCATCCCAGATTATTATATCGCCTTCACGCTCTGCCTCCCTAAGGACACGCTCGTAGTCAACGCCAGCTAGGACGGTTATGCCAAGCTCAAGCATGGGCTCGTACTCCTCCCTCTCCTCTATCGTGCACTCCTGGGCATCTACATCCTCAATGGAGCGGAACACCTGGCACACCTGGGAGCTTAGGTCGCCATACGGCATCGGGTGCCTTACATCTACTGGCCTAAGGCCCTTCTCAAGCAGTATTCTGGCCACACGCCTTGCTACAGAGCTCTTGCCAGCCCCCGTCCTAACGGCACAAATGGATATAACTGGCTTCCTAGCCTCAAGCATGGTGCTAAGTGGGTTAATGAGCTCAAAGTCCAAGCCAGCCCTAAAGGCCTCGTAGGCCTCGTTTAGCACATCCTCGTAGGTTAGGTCGCTGTAGGCCAGTATGGCCACATCTGCCTTAAGCTCCTCAGCAAGCTCAGCTAGGGGCTTCTCAGCCCTATCGTATATCGGTATGCCACTTGGGTACCTAGGCCCAGCTAGCTCAGGTGGGTAGATCCTACCGCCTATGCCAGGGAGCTGGGTAGCTAGGAAGGCAACTACCTCGTAATCTGGATTATCCCTAAGCCTCGTGTTGAAAACGTGGAAATCACGGCCAGCAGCCCCAACTACTATGGCCCTCCTCGGCATGGGGGACACCAGGGGCTACTGGGCTACAGGGCCTAAAGCATTTCCCCTCGCCATGGCCCTCCTCAATCCTGGGAAGCACAAGGAAGGCCAAGGGGGCCCTTGGTCAGGCCTAGGGTAGGAGGGCCAGCTGCCGTATTAGAGAACATCGCTCGCCCAGCCGTGTGATGGGGAAAAGTTAAAATCCACCCATGCGGGCCACGTGTAATGGGCGTGCGGCCGTAGTCTAGCCTGGTCTAGGACCCCGGCCTGCCACGCCGGTGACCCGGGTTCAAATCCCGGCGGCCGCACCAACCCCTGCCTTTTGCCTTTAAGTTGTGTTATGGTCGGTAGCAGCCCTAAGCTCCCCTAGGCCCCTTCTCAAGCGTCTGCCTTATCTGCTCAGCCGTCCCAGCTATACGCCTTAGGTATGGAACTGCCTTCCAGCTCGCCCTTAGCTCTTCTATTTCGTGGGCTACATCCTCTGGCCGTGGCACACCGAATAGCTGGAAGTGGGGCCTAGCCCTCGGCACGGTAACCCCCCTAGCGCCCATGAGCGTTACATCTAGGCCTATGCGTTTTACATGGCCCCCTGAGGAAACCCCTAGGCCAGCTAGGTCTATGCCCGTCCCTAGGCCTGAGGCCGTGAGCACATTCACGTTCCCGAAGTTAAATATACGGCCAAGTATTCCCTTCTCAGATACCACGTCCTTTATATCCTCGTAGTAGACGTAGCGCTCTGACTTAGTTATGAACCTCTTGCTCATTATGATCCTCCTATTCGTTACGTGGTATTTATGGCCCCTCCTGTAGGCCTCTACGATGAACAGGCCAATTATGCCTCCTGCTATCGTGAAGGAGCTAAGCGAGCTAAGTGGCATGGCACCGTAGAGCACTAGGGCAGTTCCCATGGCCCCTAGGCCTATGGCGCAGAGGAGGGGCCAGAACGTTATGTGGAATAGCCCAACTACGATGGGCGCTACTAGCAGGAGGCCCCACCACAAGATGAGCGTTAGGGGGAGGCCAAGCATGCTTACACTTGCGATCTTAGCTAGCTCACCCCATAGGGTATAGAAGGCAACTCCAACTGCTATGAAGTATATACAGAGCGATATATATCTCATGAACGCAAGTGGATGGGGCCTTAGCGTCATCACGAGGTCCTCGCCCTCTAGCAGCCTCATTCCTTCACCCAGGGTAAGCAAGGTAGGGCCTCAGATATGCTTTTCTGACCACTAAAGGCCTTCTACTTCAGCCCTGAGGTCCTTGAACTTATCCGCCTTCTTGTCTATTAGGTCAACTACCTCAGATGCTATCTTAGCTACCTCACTGCCCTCGGCAGCTGAGATGAGCTTGCTCAACCTCTTAAGGGCCTCATTAAGGCACTTATTGGCCGTCCTAATCATCCTCTTGAGCCTATCTATGTCCTTGATATCAATGGGGAGGCCAGATATAGCAGCCCTCCTGAGGGAGGACCTAAGGGCTAGGGCCTCGCAGAACACCTGCATGAAATCGCAGTAGGATGCTTCCGCCAGTAGGAGCTCAAGCTTAAGCCCTTCTGCCTCCTCAGAGAGCTTTGTGAAAAGCCTTGAGGCCAGCTGATAGAGCTTCGCTGCCTCCTCAAGTAGATCAGCTTCAAAACAGCTCTCAGCTTCTACCAATAGGCTCTTAGCTTGTTCTTCTGAAACGGGGAGCCAGCTATTTGAGTTAGATACCAGTAGGCCCCTACTAGCAAGCTCCTCTATTATCGCAGATGCATATCCTGGCTTCCAGCCAAAGTGCTTTATGAAAAGCGCTTCCCTCACCCTAAGCCTTGCGTGCTTGCAAACATCCTTGGCTAGCTCAAAGGCAGCCTTTACATCCTCTTCCCTTGGGCTTATGAGGGCTAGGCCAGAGCGCTCATCTACGTGCCTTACTAGGCCCCTAGACTTCAGTGCCCTTAGGGCTGCTAGCACTTCACCTCGCTCTATGCTTAAGCCTAGGAGCTGTGATAGCCAGGCAGCTGCCTCTGGGATCCTCATGTAGCCATCCTCTGTGCCCTCTTTGAGCTCTATCATGCCCTTCTCCAAGAGGGAAGCAAGTAGTTCAGTAAAGGCCTCCTTGTCCTTCCTAGCCTCAGGGGCATAGGCCAAGACTACGGATATGGCTGCTAGATCTAGCTTGGTCGGCAGGCTATCCTTGATGGCCTTTAGCAGCACGTGGGCTGGGGGGCTAGGCCCAAGGGCACGGGCTACCTCAAGCACGGCCTTAAGGCCCTTGAGATCGCTTGCTAGGGAGGATAAGGCTTTAATGCTATCTTGATCTAGCCCACCAGATGAGGAAGCCTTCTCAAGCCCAGCCCTGAGGTCGCTTAAGGTAGAGGAGGCCAATATGTAGGATAGGCGCCAAGTGCTTAAGTCCCTGCTAGGCGGTAAATCGGGGAGCTGCAGGAGGAGTGAGTGTAGTTCTTCAAGGGCTAGGGATAGAGGGCGGAGCACTTCAATGGCATCTCGCCTACCATCCTTAAAAGCACTTGAGATCAACTCGCTTATCAAGTGGCCAGCCGATGCAGCTTGCTCTACTAGGTCTAGCTTGCTTACCTGCATGAGGTTAGCAAGCTGCTTAGCTGCCCTACCTGGATCCCTTAGGGCCTTAGCCCAGGAGAGGAGCAAGGAAGGGCTTATCCTCAAGCCCTTTCCCCTGCCTCAGCTAGCTTCCTCTTTAGCTCCTCAAGCTTCCTCTTAGCCTCCTCAGCCTTGGCTTCCGACCTAGTAGTTAAAGCTACCTCTCCTGACTCAGCTTCAACTTCAGGGGCTGCTACTGCTTCTGGTGCTAGCTCGCTAGCCATTAGGTTCCTAAGCTCAGCCTCAACGAGCTCCTCATGTTCTACCGATGGTGTTACCTCAACCTCTAGCCCCAACATGCTATCCATGATGGATATATCGCTCTCAAGCTGCCTAACTGCTAGCATTGGGTTATCTGGGAGCCTCTCAAGCGTCTTATCAATAAAGCTGCTTATCCTCTCACCAAAGGCATTTATCTCCTCTACCGTCTTCATGCGGGATATCCTGAGCTTTATCCTAGATAGGAGCTTAGCTAGCAGTAGGCAGGCCTCACCCTCGCCCCTATACTCAGCCCAGCTAGTTAGCTCAGCCCTAGCTAGCTTTAACAGGCCAGCTTTAACGTATTGGGCTGCTCTCGCATGGAAGTTCTTAGCTTCCTCAAGCAGGCTCTGGCCCCTGAACTCAAGTATCCTCCTCATGCTCTCGCACTCTGCAATCGCCTGCTCCCTTGTCATGCCCTTGCCTATCAGCCTTAGTCGCCTAGCCAGGGAGATCAGAAGGCTTTTGACCACTGACATGCTATTGCTCCTCCTCTATTGCTCTAGCTTGGTTGAATATAACCTTATTGCTCTAGCTCCCTAGCCCCTGGGCATGCCTCAGCCATTAGAGCCCTGAGGGAGGAGAGGGCGCTATCTAGTAATGGAGGCGTTGGTGCGGAAACCACGATGGCCACGACCTCCCCATCTTCTGCCCTAGCAGCAGCAAGTCCCATTGCCACTCCTCCATGATAGGCAAGCAAGAAGCGCTTTCCCTCCTCCCCAGCCCCTTTTAAGCTCCAGCCAGCCTCAGCTAGCTTGATAGCTAGCGCCCTAAGGGCCTCCCCTGCATCCTCGGTTGCAAATGCCCTAGAGGCTAGGCACTGCGTGGACCTTGGAACAAGCACATCAAGCTGGCCATATATCATCATCCTAGATAGGTAGTTAGCAACTATATCTAGTGGGTAATCCACCGTGATCAGACTGAACTCAGGTAGCTCAGGGCCTGTCTCAAGGCCTTCTAGGCCCTCAAGGCCCTCAGGGTGTGCTGGTGGCGTGGGAGGCGGGGTAGGAGCCTCTGGTATGGGCAAACCCCCTTCCCTGCCCTCAAGGCCTAGGGCCTCAGCTAAGGCCCTAATGGCCCTCTCTAGGTCGGGGCTCTTAACTGGCTCAATTAACGGTGTTTCACCACCATGTGAGCAAGCCCGCTCCTTTATCTTTGTTACAAATGGCTCCCCAAGGCCTAGGACTACTGCCTCACCAGGCTCTAAGGACCTAACAACCTCATCTAGCTCGCTAGGCAAGCCTTCCTCATGCAGCTTCTTCAGGTCGGTTGGATCGGTGAGCTTATGCACTATCTTTACTTCAGCTTGGGCTAGAACAGACTTGCTTATCTCAGCTGGCCTCCTAACCGTGATGACGAGGCCAATACCTATGTGCCTCCCTGTTGCTGCTATCTCGTAGAGCCAGTAGAAGGCCTTCTTAAGGGCCTTTGATATGCGATCAAGCCTTGGTAGTCCCTTCTCAGGTGCTATCCTATGGGCCTCATCTACTATGAGCACGTACGGCCTCCTGGCCTCTTCCTCAACCTTGTAGAGGGCCTCTAGGAAA